>JBLMYS010000088.1:0-48838 GCA_050258415.1 Acidobacteriota bacterium
CGAAAGTGCTGTGACTTCTGTAAAGATGAAAAAGGGGAACCAGAAAAATCCGGTTTTCGACATATTCAAGAAAGTACGCGAGTTTTTTGACGAGTTATAATAACCACAACAAGGAGGAAGTATATGTCATTTTTTGCAACATTGGATCGTGAAAATCCTATGTCGGCACAGCTGAAAGTAGTTGGCGTTGGCGGGGGCGGCTGTAATGCAGTTGAGAGCATGATCAATAGAGGCCTGAGCGGCGTTGAGTACATTGTAGTTAATACCGATGCCCAGGTGCTTATTAAAAACACTGCTACTCACAAAATCCAGGTCGGAACAAGCGTTACACGCGGCCTTGGTGCAGGAGCCGATCCTAATGTAGGCAAGAAAGCTGTTGAAGAAGACCGTGAAAAGCTGACCAAGATTTTAGAGGGAAGCGATATGGTCTTTATTACTGCCGGTATGGGCGGCGGTACCGGTACGGGTGGGGCTCCTATAGTTGCTTCCATTGCAAAGAGCCTTGGCGCCCTGGTAGTTGGTATCGTTACTAAACCTTTCAGATGGGAAGGCAAGAAAAGAATGATGAATGCCGAACAGGGTATTCAGGAATTAAGGCAGTATGTGGACAGCCTTATTGTAATCCCTAATGAAAGACTTTTGAACATACTGGATCCTTCAATAAGCGCCAATCAGGCATTCGACAAACCGAATGAAGTTCTCTATGAGGCCACGCGCGGAATTGCCGACATTATTACCATCGGCGGCATTATAAATGTGGACTTTGCCGACGTGCGCTCGGTTATGAGCCAGAGCGGTGAGGCCTTGATGGGCTGCGGAATTGCAAGCGGCGAAAACCGTGCTATTGAAGCTGCTCAGAAGGCTATTTCAAGCCCACTTCTTGAAGGCGTTAGCATCAAGGGTGCTAAGAATATACTCCTTAATGTAACAGGCTCAAGCTCACTTACAATGCGAGAGATCGATGAGGGCAATAAGGTGATCTATGATGCCGCAGGTGAAGAAGCAAACGTTATCTTCGGCTGGGTAAATAAAGAAGAGATGAATGAGTACGTTTCTTACACTGTTATTGCTACAGGCTTCGACAGCAACAGGAAACAGAAGGAAACAGCTCCTCAGGCCGCAAAACCGCAGCCTACTCCATCTTTCTCATTCGGAGGCTACAGCCCGAAAGAACCCGAACAGAATGACTTCAGGTTTACAAAACAGGAAGATCTGGATATACCCACCATCTTCCGTGTAAAAGGCTCAAAGTCGGTTGCCATTCCTGAAGAGGACCAGGTTCCTCAGAGCGGATTTACAATCGATAAGATTGCAAATTATCAGCCGGAAGATAAAAGAAAACAGGTTGACGACGACAGAGATGACGATGAAAGCTCATCATTCCTCAGAATGATGATGGACTAGAAGTCAATTAAAAATTAAAAAGGAAAAATTAAAAAGTAAGAAGTATACAGAAAATTAAAAAAAGGCTGGCTGGGATTTCTCCTTGTTGTGGTGACAAAGATAAGCGAAAAATGACTCTTCCAATTCGCAAATGAAATCTGGCAGCCTTTTTTTATTTTAAGATATGACTGTTTTTACATCCATCAGGAAGCTTTCCCGGCAGATTTCCCCATGATTTTTTTCCTGAATAAGAGGAAAAGAAGTATTAGCACACCCGCAATAGAAAAGATCATAACCGTGTGGTGCTGAACGCTCTCAAGCATAATTTCCCACTTGTCCCCGAAAAAGTATCCTACAGAAAGAAAACCCGCAGCCCAGATAAATGCTCCAAGATAGGCAAAAAGAGCAAATTCCCATATCTCAAGCTTGCTCGTTCCGGCAATTATGGCAAAAATGTGCCTGATGCCGGGGATAAAATATCCAACTAAAAGAGCCCAGCACCCAACTTTTTCGAACCAGTTATGGGCCTTTGCAAGCTTTTCTTCTGTAATGTGAAGATATCTGCCGTATTTGTGAAGTACATAAAGCCCGAATGTACGGCCGATTGTGTAGCTTAATGTGATGCCGACTACACTTCCCAGATAGGCCGAAAAGAAGGCGGGAACTAACTTGAGCTCACCCTTATAAACTAAAAAACCGGTCAGAGTAAGTAAAGTTTCGTCAGGAACAGGCAGCCCGACAATTCCAAGAACAAGTAAAATGAAAATCCCCCCGTAACCGTAGTTACTGATCCAGAATTCTATATTTCCCATTAACTCCCCAAAAAACCAAAATTATTTATTAAAGCCGAAAAAGTAGAGTTTTATATCGGCCGAATTATACTGCCGGAGGAGTATAAAGTCGGATGACCTGTCGTCATAATTGTTGTAAATGAAGTATTTCCTGTAATGTGAAAAGAAATACCTGTGATATGACGAATCAGACGTAGCCAGCAAAGTCTTGGCTATTGTGCCATCCCAGTCGCGGTTATGCGAGGAAACAAGCCAAAGGTTCTTGTGAGCTTCCAGTACAGGCCTCAGCATCTGTCTCAGGCTGTCCTGGTTTAGCTGCGAGTCCTTTGGTTCAAAGGGAATTAAAACGACGTCCGTCCTTTTAGAATAATACTCATACATAAACCTGCATACGCCGGCATTAAACAGTATGGCGTCCCCTTTTTTTGTGTTTGCGTCCAGGTAGCCAATTGCCTCACGCCACGTCTCCTTATTTGTCGTAACCAGGTCGTTTGCCCAATTAAAAACTGACAGCCCAAAAATAAGCAGAAGTACGAAAATTTTCACTGGCTTTGAAGAGATATTATTTATCCCTTTGCCTGCAAGAATAATAAATGCCGCGGAGGATGCAACAGTGTACTTTACCATAAAAATGGGGGAAAGAAACTGCGAAATCAGAAAAGGCAGTAATACAGGAACAGAAAGCCAGATAAAAAGAAAATAAGCCTCATTTACGTTAACAATGGAAAGTCTGTACTCGATATCTTCAAAATCTCCGGCAAACTTTCCCTGAACATTGATTTTAATTACCCGGGAGATAAAGATAATTGACAGTAGCACCATCGGAATCATAACCAATGCAAGTGTGAGCGAACCTGAATACTCAACCAAGGCTTCCGGAAGCTGCAGAAGGGTTGCCCTTGGAATCCAGAGGATTTTCTGCGCCAGGAGAAACTGCCTGTAGAAAATAATAAACCAGGGTCCAAAGAGGAAGAAAGTTACGGCATTTGAAGCAAGAAAAGGAAGAAGGTTTTCTTTGAACCTCCTTTTGGAATAAAACGCAAGACTGAAGAAATAGAAAAATTCAGCGGCAATTATAAAGTAACTGTAAACATGTGTATGAAGAAGAAGAAAATTAACAATGACGTACATTATCCACATGCTTTTCTTGTGTGTGCTTAGCGCCAGGAGCAGGAGGTGCAGAGAAACAACTGTAAGTAAGCTAAGCAGCGCGTACATTCTGGCTTCCTGAGCAGCCTCGATATTTATGTATGATAATGCAAAAAGAAAAGCCGAGACGAGGGCCGTCCTTTCTTCAAAAATATATCTTGCCAGATGAAATACGGCATAAATTGTAATTGTGCCAAACAAAACAGAAAGTGAGCGGACTGCAGTCTCACCATAACCGAATATCGAGGTCCAAATGTGGAGCAAAAAATAGTACAAGGGCGGATGAAAATCCCGGGAAGTCTGCTGAATAATCTCCCCGAATGACATCTGAGCGAGCCTGACTGAATAAACCTCATCAAATGTCAGACTTTCAGCTCCCAAAAGTATAAATCTTAATGCAAATCCTGCTATTATGACTAAGGGCAGCAAAATCTTATAGGTTTCAGGTGCAATAGTTTTTGCCGGCTGCAAAGTACGTAATACATCTTTCTTGATCATTTAACTAAATTTCTTTGTTTTCCAATTCTGCTTCAATTCTTCTGCAATGGCTGTATTTAAGTTAATATAAATAAAAAATCACCCATTGCAATCAAAAATTTATACTGGAAAGCACCATCCAAAGAGGAAAAATATTAGCCTTTAACATTCAGAATAATAAAGTGAACACAGGAAAGACCAACTGTTGTATAGATTATTGTACACAAATCACTTAAAAAGCATGGATAAATTGAAAAATAAGCAGAATTTTTTTGGCACCTTTGTTGTTTATATCAAAGAAAGAGAACAAAACCGGGGTCTGAAATGAAACTCATGAAATACTTAACCGTTTTATTTATAACTGTATATGCATTCTTTTTAACCGGATGCGATATAAACCAGAATCACTTTAATGATGCGCCTCTTAATCCGCCGTCGAATGTTTATTCCATAAACGGGGATAACAGGGTGGATATATACTGGGATATGAGCCGTAATAAGGAAGTGGCTGGATATAACGTTTATTACAACTACACCTATGGCGGAAAATATACGCTCCTGGGATCCACCGAATCGGACCATTTTACGGACTTTGGGGCAAAAAATGGCGATACTTATTACTATGCCGTTGCCTCATATGACTATAACGGCAATGAAAGTGAATTAAGCTACGAGCAGGTGCAGAATACTCCCCGCCCTGAAGATTTTAATAAGGTGATCTATGACTACAGGAAATTTCCGAATACCTCAGGCTTCGAGTTTGCATCCAATTCAGTTCTTCCCTACGACTCTAAAAATGCGGATTTCTTCTTCGAGAACTATCAGGGCAGATTCTACCTGGACGTTTGGGACGACTCTGATATAATGGATATGGGTCCTACAAGAGATATTTACGACATACAGATGGCACCCACGCAGGGTTGGTCTCCTACAAAGGATACCGCTGCTGTCGTAGGCCATACGTACGTTATCTGGACATTCGACAACCATTATGCAAAAGTCAGGGTATCTAACATTACAAATGACAGGATTACCTTCGACTGGGCTTACCAGACCGTAGAGGGCAACAGGATGCTCAAGCAGTTAACCGGGGAGAGAAAAACCCTCACCTTTGATGAAAAGAAGCACCACAGAATGCTCCTGAAGTAGTTCTTCTGAAAAGGACGTGATTCAGCCGGTTAAAGCGATAAATAACTAAGGCAGTGTGAATGAAGAGAAAAAGCATACTTTTTAGTATGCTTTTTCTATATTTGCTGTTTATATTTGGATTGATGTTTAATTTTAACGCAATTTTTAATGATACGGAAGTCTTTTTATATAATTCTTTCCTTTAGTATCTGGATAGCATTATGTGAAGTTTTGTATCCCCAGTCTTTTAATCCCAAAGGACAGTTCAAGGACCAAAAGCTTACAGGTGACGTTCCGAGGGTGATTTTTAACAAAATCGAAGAGGGATTTTCGCTCCGGGATATTAATAAATTCTCTGACAATATCAGCTCTCAGACTTATTTAAGCTTACCTAACGGTATTACCGGATATTATAGTGCTACTCAGGTCTTTTATATACTGCAGGATTTTTCCCGTATCTACAAACCTGTTACCTTCAGATTCCTAACAATAAACGACAGGACAGATAATCCTTATGCCTCTGGCTACTACAGGTATGAATCCAAAGGGGTAAGGGGGACTGCACAGGTATATATCTCCTTAAAACTATTTGGAAATAGCTGGAAGATTTCCCAGATTACGATTAACTGATGTCAGCCAAATTAAAAAAAATATTAAATAAATACTTCTGGAAGGGCAGTAAAAAGTATTTCTCTGTCTTTTATTTGTCTGCTTTTCTGATTTTGGTGACAGGCATTGTTTCACCGGTAATGCTCCAAAGCAGACAACAGAATTGGGAAAAAGAACTAAACAAGATAGTCACTTCTATTGAGTCTTCGGTTACCAAAAGTCTTAAGTCGAAGGAAAGCGACGTCCTTAATAAAAGCTCACGTGTAAAAAGCCTCATAAGAAAGATGTCCCTCAGGGGGAAAACCAATCCTCAGAGTCTAATTGAAGCATTAAACGAAAAAAATTCTTCTGGCTATTCAGTTGAAGTATTTAATGATAATGAACAGCTTGTTGCCTGGACCAGTGAGATAGCAATTCCGCAGGAGAACTTCTTCCCGGTTTTTTATGACCCGGGTGAGGCTCACTTCTTCACCTCAGGCCTTTATACGTATTTAACAGTTACAGATACTGTAAGGCTTTCGGGCAGGGTATATTACGAATCGGTCAGCCTCCCGGTTGAAAAATATTATAATATTCAGAATGATTATTATAAAAAGATAAGCCTGACAGGGGAGTTTACTAATAAGTACCTGACCCCTTTTGAGGTAGAATATTCCCAGGTTGCACGCAAAAGCCTGGACGGGAGAAAATACTCCGTCGTAATTAATAACAATAAAAACCACCAGATAGCCGTAGTTACATTCTTAAAGCCAGCTAAAGATGAAAGCCAGGCAAACCTCAAAGGCTTCTTTATTGATCTTCAGTCTATACTTGCAATCATTGGCCTGGCTGCCTTACTCATGGGCTTTTACAGCGAGATTAAGGCCGTCAAAAGCAGACTTCTTAAAGCTTCGGTCTTAATTGTATTTGCCGTTGCATTAAGGTTCGCTTTGTTTTTCATGGAGGTACCGGCAAAATTTCTGGAAGGGCCGCTGACAAATGCATCTTACTTCGCCTCGTCATTTGGATTCGGAATTGTCAAAAGCCCGCTGGAATTTTTTATTACTGTTATCTTTGCCCTTTCCATTTGCATTTATATCTATGAAAATGTCGTTTCATACGTGAAGACAAACGGGAAGTTTGAAAAAAAGAACATATTCTCTTTTGCAATCCTTACTGCAATTTCTGTCCTTCTATACCTTATTTTCTTAAGAGGGCTCGGAGCCTCAATTAGAAGCGTCATTTTTGACTCTTCCTTGCGCTATTTCAAAGAGCCCGGGCTTTTGCCCGACTATCCTGCTGCCTTAATGCAGCTGAATGTACTTCTTCTTGGAACCGGCTCTGTACTGATTGCTCTTTCAATAATGCTGACAATATTTAATTATATTCCGTATATTGAAAAGAAGAAGCTGCAAAAAAGCATGGTGTGGGTGTTTTTGGTCTTTCAGATTGCGGGCGTCATCTATGACCTGACACAAAATGAACCCCAGGGCACACCACTTATCAGGATCTTATTTGTCACATTTACTTTTTTACTGGCCTGGAAAGTATTTTTTGAAGAGCGTAAAGTGCTCTACAACTATGTGTTCTTTGCACTCGTTTCATCCGTAATAACAATAAGCCTGCTCAACTTCTATAACTCTTCTCTGGAAAAAGAGTCGCTGAAAACCACTGCCTATGAACTCACCCGGGCAAGCGACGAATGGCTGGAATTCCTTGTGCGTGAGTCTTTAATTAACGCTACAAGAAGCGAGGAAACCATTAGGGCCTTAAAAGAACAGGGGACGAATTTTGAGACTGCGGCTTTTATGATCTGGTCCGAAAGCTCACTTCAGCGCGAAGCAATGCGCTCCTCGGTTACACTCCTCGACAGGGAGAAGAGAATGCTGGGCAGTTTTGGCGTTGATATAAACCCGATGTACAGAGTTACACCAATGGTGCTCAACTACGAGGGCGAAGAAATGCAGCTCTTCAATAATTACAGGCCTGAAGGCCTGGAGGGCGGCAAAATTATTTCGGGCATTGTGCCTATAAAAGAAGATAATGTGCTCCTGGGCTACGTTGTAACTTCAGTCCTCTTTAATCCCGATAACTACAAGGTCAGCAGCCTTCCACCTTTTTTGGCCTCTAATTTTAACTCCGCCAATTCCACGGTTAGTTTTGAAAAACTAAAAGTATTTGAATTCGAAAACGACCGGCTTAAAAATGTATACGGGGATATTACTCCTGCCGATACTTATACGAAAAGCATCCTTTTGACCAAACCCGAAGAAAGAGAAGCCTGGACGACACTGAAGGTGGATGATGAGAACTATACGACATATATACTGCGGGAAATTAAGGGCGATAACTTAAGAACAATTGCCGTACTATTAAGAGAAAAGAATTTCTCATGGAGCCTTTATAACTTCTTCAAGGTCTCCTTTATCCATAGCATTTTTATTATCGTCCTGCTACTTGCTCTATACGGCACCCAGCTCAGGAAATCAGGATTCATTAAGTATACCTTCAGGGCGCAGCTTCTTGCGGCTTTTCTGTTTATTTCACTCCTTCCCCTCATCTTTATGGCTTTTTATAACAGGAGCCTTACAGAGGAGAAAAACCGGGACCTCATTTTACTTAAACTCGGGCAGAGTACCGGTAACATTGAGGGCTACGTTAAGGACCATTTAAGACAGGATAAGACGAAACCCCTGAACCTCATATTTTCTGATGCTTCACGTGACTTAAACCTGGACTTTTCTCTCTATTCGGGGAACAGGCAGACCTTCAGTACACGCGAGGAATATTTCAGGGCGGGTATTCTGCCCGGGGTTATGAACCCTTCTGCTTACAGCAAACTTTTCTTTCAGGGCTATACCAGGTACGACATGACCGAAAAGGTCGAGAATTATACATACAATTCAATCTATACCAAGGTTAACTTTGATGGAAAGGACTACGTACTTAAGGTAAGTGATATGTTTAACAAAATTTCACTTCCTATTACAGGCGAGGAAGTGGATATTTTTCTTTTCGGAAGCTATTTCTTTGCTACTATTCTTGTGATAATAATTAGTACCATCCTGGCTAACAGAATATCTTCTCCAATCAGGGGGCTCACAAGGGCTACAATTTCCGTTGCAGGAGGGGACCTGAACTTTGAAATCAGAAATAAGCAGAAAGGGGAGATCAGGGACCTTGTTAATGGGTTTAATTCCATGATCCGTGAGCTGCAGAAAAGCCAGGCTGAGCTTGCACAGATGGAAAGGGAATCAGCCTGGAAGGAGATGGCCCGCCAGGTTGCTCATGAGATTAAAAACCCGCTTACTCCGATGAAACTTGCCGTGCAGCAGCTTATGATCGCCTACAGGGATAAATCGCCTAAGTTTGATGCAATTTTCGACAAGGTATCAAAAACGATCATTAATCAGATTGATACCTTGAGCAATATAGCTTCGGAATTTTCCGGATTTGCAAGAATGCCCAACCTTAAGATGGAAAAGGTCGACCTCAGTGCAGTTACACAGGAAGCCTGCGATCTGTATGTGGAGGAGAATGTTAAAATCTCAATCAGCAATGAGGCAAAGAACCTTACTATCGAGGCCGATAAAGACCAGCTTAAAAGAACAATTATTAACCTTATCCGGAATTCCATTCAGGCCGGGGCAACGGCAGTGAGCCTTAAGGCACAAAGTGACGGGGAATTCATAAACCTTGAAATTATGGATAACGGAAGGGGGATCCCCAAGGAGTTCCTGCCCCGCATCTTTGAACCGAATTTTACGACCAAGGAAAAGGGCATGGGACTTGGCCTTAAGATCGCAAAGAAATTTATGGAAGGAATCGGCGGCAGCATAAGTATCGTTGAGTCAAATGAGAAGGGAACAAGGATTCTTCTTCAATTTAAAAAAGTGCGGTAACAATGGCCGGAATTACTCCACACCAGCAGGCTGCCTTAAACTATAAGGAGCATATTTCCCTGACGGCAAACGCCGGCTCGGGAAAAACATTCGTCCTTTCAAGGCGCTATGTGGAAATAGCCTTGAAGGAAAATGTTTCTTTAAGAAATATTGTTGCCATCACTTTTACAGATAAAGCTGCCGGAGAACTCTATAAGAAAATATCCGAAGAGGTGCAAAGGCGATATCTCGAGAGTACGGATTACCAGGAAAAGAAAATAATTGAAAGAATCAGACGCCAGCTCGTTTCGGCTAATATTTCAACCATTCATTCTTTCTGCATCGATATTTTGCGCGAGTTTCCCCTCGAGGCCGAACTCGACGCCAACTTTACCCCCATCGACCAGAACCTTTCAGATGAGCTGCTACAGCTGAGCGTAGAGGAGACAATAAAATACTATATCTCAAACGAGGAAAATTCAGGAAATCTTAAATACCTGATTAGAATATTTGCTTCCAGGACCGTTCTTAAAAACGTTGTGGCCTCTCTAGTACAAAAAAGGAAAAACATTCTAAAGCTGGCCTCAGAAGTCTATACAAAGGATGAGAAAGAAATCAGCCGCTTTTTCTACACGAATTTTGAAAAGTATGTCTCTCAGATCATTGAGACCAACAGGGAAAAGATTATATGCTGTATTATCAGAATTAACAATACTGTACTTTCCTATAAGCCCGATAACCCTTTGGCTCTCGAAATAAAGTCTCTGCTTTGCAGGCTCCAGGAGGCTGAAGACTTCAGTCAGATGTTTTCAGTTCTTAAGGAGCTTAAAGGCAGACTTTTGACTACTTCCACCTCAAGCCTGAAGAAGTCAGGATATCTTAACGTGGAGCGGGAGGTCTTAAGCGGGGAAATAAAGAGCCTTGAGAAATTCTTCTCTGAAATTGATGCCTTCGATCTGCCTTTAGACCATGAGGAAGTGGAACTGGAGCTTGCGCGGTTTGGACGGAACTTAATTGAGGTTTTTAACAGTGCCTTAAACACCTATACCGAAAAAAAACGCCAGATGGGCTATCTGGATTTTGAGGATATTCTTATACTGACTCAGAATTTACTCGCTAATGAAGAGGTCTGCCAGAGGCTCAGGGAAAAGTTTCAGTACATAATGATTGATGAATACCAGGATACCAACGAAGTCCAGTACGAAATTTTTATGCCCATTCTTAACTATCTCAGGCAGGGTAATCTTTTTATTGTGGGAGATGAAAAGCAGAGCATTTATATGTTCCGCGACGCTGAGCTTAAGGTGTTTAACCGTACGAAAGACGATATCCTTATGGCCTCCGGAGAAAAGAACCTGCTTAACCTGCCGGACAGCTTCAGGATGGCTCCTGCAATATGCCTGTTTACCAATTACGTCTTCCGCAGCCTTTTTTGTAACCCTAATCCTGCATTCAATGAAGTCAGCTATTCCGACCTCGTATGCGCAAAGGAAGAGGCAACCCCGGGCGGAGTGGAAATCATTCTTTCCGATAAGACTGACGAAATAAATACCGAGGCTGAACTCATTGCCCGAAGGATTGTATGCCTTACACAGACCGGTGGGGAGGATAAGCTCAGGTTTGACGACATAGCAATTCTCTGCAGGAAAAGAAAATCCTTTGAGGAACTGGAAAGAGCCTTTAACAGGTACCACATTCCCTTTACAATTGTTGGTGGCACGGGCTTTTACCAAAAACAACTTGTAGCGGATATCTATAACTACCTGTCGTTTCTTCTCAACAGAGAAAACAACGCGGCACTGGTAAGCATCCTCAGATCCCCATTTTTCTCACTCTCAGACGTCGAGATCTTTGAGGTGTCGCTTAAAAATAAATCTTCTTTCTGGGAATCACTGAAATCCTATGCCACGGAATCGCCAAAGATTCAGGAGATTGCATCTGTACTTGAAAATAACCTCATGCTTGTCCATCAGTCCGACATTACCTCTCTTCTTCGGAAAATTATAAGGGAAAGCAGCTATCTTACGGTTTTAAGCTCAAAGTCTAACGGCATCCAGGAGATAGCAAATCTGGAAAAGCTTATAGCTATTTCGCATAACTTTTCTGTTTCAGGCTATAAGACACTCTTTGATTTTATAAATTACCTTAGCGATGCAATTATAAATATCGACGACGAAGGTCAGGCCTCGGTTGCACTTGAAAACGCATGCGTTAAAATAATGACGCTTCACCAGGCCAAGGGACTGGAATACAAGACCGTTTTTCTTTATGCCTGCCATGAATACACTCAGCAGGATACTGTCAGGGCTAAGTCGGTTATTATAAATAAGGACTTCGGACTGCTTACATCCGTTCCAGTAAACAATAAATATTTTGAAGACTACAGACAGGCACCCATTGTCTCCCTTCATAATTTCATAGCAAGAAAGAAGAACCTGGCCGAAATAAAAAGGCTCCTATATGTGGGTGTAACAAGAGCAAAGAATTATCTCTATATTTCTGCAACTCACAAGGACTATAAATTTAACCCCGAATCCTTTATGGGCCTCATACTTGAGGGTCTTAAATTAAAGCTCCCCGCCGTGGAGGCAGTGGAAATAAACTTTCAGCAGAATTTCATTAAGAGCCTTGAAGATGGCTTTGCAAATGAAACAAAAACTCTCTCATTAAATATCCCGGTTAAGAATCTTATAGTTAATGCCGGCCCCATTGAATTTTTAGACAACTCAGGCAATCTTTCAGAAAATGTCCTCAAGATAGATCCGGTAAAGGATATGCAGGAAGATGAAACAATTTCAGCTACCAAAATTGCCGTCTATACGCAATGCCCGATGAAGTATTACCTGACATATGAACTGGGCTATACAAAACTCCTTAAGACTTTACAGAGGGATTTTACTCATTTCGACTTTAAAGAGGAGGATGAGGAGCCCTCAAAACCGTCCTTTGCTGAGGTAAAGGGAAAGATACTGCATTTTCTTTTGGAGCATGAGGCAGTTCCTGAAAGTTACGAGGATAGACTTGAAGAGCTGATTAAAAGTGAACTTCATTTTGTAGAGGCAACCCCTGAGAACCTTAAGGCAATAAAGGATTCAGTTACTGAGGAGCTGAATTCATACCTCAGTTCCAAAACCTGCAGGGAAATAAGGTCTTTCAGGAACTTCAAAAATGAGTTTGAGCTCCTTGTAAGGGAAAAAGACTTTTATCTCTATGGGATTGTGGACAAACTTATTCTTGAGGGTAAAAGAGCGATTATTTTAGATTACAAGTCCGACGGCATCCCTGAAGATGAAATCCATTCAAGGAAAGAGCACTACCTCCCACAGCTGAAGTTCTACGCCTATCTGATCAGTAAACTCTATTCTGAAATAGAAGAGGTGGAGGTAAGGCTCGTTTTTCTTAAGCATCCGGAAGTCGAAGTGAAGTCCATCCTGAAGAAGACTGAAATTGAAACTATCGGCATTGAACTCTACGGTGTTGCAGATAAGATACGCAGGATGGAGTTTAATAAAAACCCGAAGCATTGCTCCTACTGCCACTATTCAATGGACAAACGCTGCATCATGCAGTAAAACGGGGAATGGGAACAACTTCTGTGGAGAAAAACAGCATTATATTGACGGACAATTCAGCCTCTGAAAAGGAAAATTTCTTTCCCAAAGCGGGTATTTTCAGGAGGGCCGGGGCATTCTTTATAGACCACATAATCCTTCTTGTCACATTTTTATTTGTTTTTAATAATTATTTTGATTTCTTTTTATACAAAATAATTTTTTCATCCTGGCAGTTTGCTCTCTTGATTACAATTATTATCTTAATAGTTGAATTGTATTTTATTCTCTTTGAATGGCTTTGGAAAGGGAAGACTCCGGGCAAGTTTCTCATGGGCATATGTGTTGTTAATGAGGGTAAGGAGAATTTGGATTTCTTTTCCATTCTGGTCCGGAACCTTTTAAGGTGTACGTATTTCATTCCCCCGTTTTTTATATTGCCCGATCTGATATGTGTAATAGTCAGTAAGCGCAACAAAAGGCTGGGAGATCTATTTGCCGGAACTGTCTGTGTAAAAAAAGAATATTCAGATCAGAAGACATCTCTGAAGCTTAAGAACTTTCTCTGGTTTTACAAAAAGCCGGATTGAGAAAAGGCATTTGAAATTAAATTCACAAATGAGGAGCTAAAATGAAGAGCAGAATTTCCCAGATAAGAGATATGTCTGTAATTGAAAAAGAATTAATCACAGAAAAAGCTGGTGTGCTAAGCTTCATCAGCCCTGACGAGGAGCTTACACAGGCTGTTGTGCCTTTTCTTTATCTCGATAAAAATATTTACTTATTCTTTGAAGAGTCCGATGAGACGTTTCTGAACATGAATTTTGATAATAATGTCAGCTTTGCAGTCTTCAAGGCCGAAAACGGTGAAAATGCTTCACAGGCCAAGGGTTACAAACTGCTTCAGATTCTTTGCCGCGGCCTTATCAGAAGAGTTGAAGAAGTAAGAAGTGCCGAGGAGGTCTACACCCGGTACATAAGTAAGTATTATGCCGGTTCCGAAGGTGAGGAATCCTACATCGGCATCAGAGCTGCCTTCATTGATACAGAGGAAATCCAGGCCAGCAGTGTTTCCGCATGAGCGTGCGGGCAAACTTCTTCATGGGGCATAAGGCCTGAGTTGAAGCCAGGGGCAGAGCAGCCTTTGGACCAGATTTTGAATTCCGCACATTCCATTGTGGCTTACCTTTCACGAAAATAAAAAATCGCTGATGAATTTTTAATAAAAGTATCATAAATTGCTATCTGTAATTTTAACCATTGGACCTTTTTATCAGTTATACCTCTTTTAAGTAAGTGTTTTCCGGTTCATATGGCGGTTTTTATCATTAAATTTGTTTCCTGGAGCATGTAAATGTTAAATTATGTCTGGCTTGCTCTCATTGTATTGGGCATTGGAGTCGCAATAAGCACCGATTTAGTCGAAAAAAGTAATAATAAGTACCAGAATAATACTCCTATTCCGGTTCAGGTTCGTTTCGATGAGCCTTTTAAGCAGAATCTTTCAAAAACCTATGACGTCAGGCTTTCTGTAAGCCAGGGCGATTTCAGTAAATATTACAGGGAAAACGTCACCGGCAATGTAGTGCAGAATGCAAAGGTTACCTACGACAAGGATAAAAAGAATGCAACTCTCTTCCTGAAAACAGGAGACCAAACCCCAAAGATCTGGAAGCAAATGGCAAAGGTTACCGGAAAGGAAGACGACCTTAACGGCAAGGTTTACTTCTACAACTTTCAGGGGGACTCGGCTGCAAGGGCAGGCGTTGTATTTGAGGAAGTCTCATTCGCTAAAATGAAGGACGTGACCTCATCTGCCTTAAGCTATGCAGGTACCGCCGTTAATATTGCCCTCGAACTTATAGGCATCATGGCCCTCTGGCTCGGTATTATGAAAATTGCCGAGGAGGCAGGGCTCATTACAATTATTGCAAAGGCACTTAAACCCGTAACAAAGTTCCTGTTCCCGGATGTACCATCTGACCATCCGGCAATGGGTTCCATGATTATGAATATATCTGCCAACATGCTCGGACTCTCAAATGCCGCAACCCCTTTCGGTCTGAAGGCAATGGAGGAGCTCGATAAGCTGAACCCTAACAAGGGAACTGCCACAAACGCAATGTGTACTTTTCTTGCTGTTAACACTGCAGGGCTTACTTTCATCCCGGCTACGGCAATTGCCATCAGGGCGGCCTCAGGAAGCTCCGATCCTGCCATCATAATCGGCACCTCTGTCTTCGGTGCAATCTGTGCTACAATTGTCGGTATTTCTTCGGCAAAGATTATGGAGAAATTCCCTATCAGAAAAGGGGAGGGAGGCGAATGGTTCAGGTCAAACGTGAAGGGCCTGGGTATTTTTATGGGACTCATAGTTTTAATTGCACTTGTATTTGCCCTTGGCATAGCTCCTGCAATAGGATCCCTTTTCAGCTTTGTAAGCCCTACTTTATTTAAGGATATCGTACAGATTATTTCAATCCTTGCAATTCCGGGACTCATCTTTATTTTTATTGTATATGGATTCTTCAAAAAAGTAAAGATATATGAGAAATTTATTGAAGGAGCAAAGGAAGGGTTTAATGTCGCTATAAGAATTATCCCATACCTTGTCGGTATGCTCGTGGCTATCGGTATATTCAGAGCAGGCGGTGCAATGGACTTCCTGATTTATATCATACGCCCTGTGACAGATCTTATCGGAATGCCGGCCGAGGCCCTTCCTATGGCCTTAATGCGTCCTTTGTCCGGAAGCGGCTCACTTGGCATTATGGCTGAAACGATCGCCGTACATGGCCCCGATTCGATGATCGGTATCCTGGTCTCAACTTTCTACGGCAGTAGTGAAACCACGTTTTACGTACTTGCTGTATACTTCGGATCTGTCGGCATTGCAAGAACAAGGCATGCTCTTGCCGCAGGACTCTTAGCCGACCTGGCCGGGGCACTGGGCGCATTGTTTATAGTAAAACTATTATTCGGATAAAAATAATTGGATAAAATATGAAAGCTTTTATAACAAGAAAACTCCCCGGAAAGGCTGTCGATCTCCTGGTCGATAAAGGTATCGACGTCGTCGTCTTCGGAAAAGACCGCCAGATTTCCAAACAGGAATTTCTTAAGCACGCAAAGGATGCCGACGGCATTATTTCACTCCTCTCAGACAAGATTGACAGGGAAGTAATTTCAGGGCTTAATAACTGTAAGGTGATCGCTAATTATGCAGTTGGCTATAACAACATAGATCTGGGTGCTGCAAAAGAGAAAAACATTGTTGTTACAAACACACCTGAACTTTTAACCGATGCCACGGCTGAAATTGCAATTGCACTTATGCTAGCCTGCTCAAGGCACATTACAGAAGGCGACAGGTTTATGCGTGAAAATAAATTTACTGGCTGGGAGCCTGAACTCCTCCTGGGAATTGAGCTAAGCGGGAAGACCTTCGGCTTAATTGGTGCAGGAAGAATAGGCACGGCTGCTGCAGTAAGGGCAAAAGCTTTCGGAATGAATATTATTTATTTCAGCCGTTCAAAAAATGAAACCCTTGAAAAGGCCACAGGCGCAAAAAAAGTCTCTTTGGAGAAGCTGATGAAAACCTCTGACGTGATCTCTTTGCACGTGCCTTTGACAGATAAAACAAGAAATCTTGTTGACAAAGATCACTTGCATTTAATGAAAGAGACTGCAATTTTAATTAACACTGCCCGCGGAGAGATCCTCGACGAAAAGGAACTCGTTAAAATGCTGAAATCCCGGAGGATTTTTGCCGCCGGCTTTGACGTTTATGAGAATGAACCCCTGCTGAACAAGGAACTTCTGAAATTGAAGAACGTGGTTCTGCTGCCTCACATTGGCAGCGCTACACTTGAGGCAAGAACAAAAATGGCCGAACTTTGTGCTAAAAATCTCATTAATGTCTTAAGAGGGAGGAAACCTCTGACTCCGGTTATTTAAGTACCTTATTTTTTCCTTTCCACTATTGAATTAAGTTTTCTTTGGCTTGCTCCTGCAGAATACCCAGGGCTTCTGCAGGAGTGGCAATAGTTAAGTTAATTGACTATTTTGCAGTAAAAATTATACCAATAAACTTAAAAAAGAACACACCACATGAGAATAGGTATACCAAAAGAAACAATACTCGAAGAAAAACGGGTGGCTTTAGCACCTGCAGGTGTTGATGCATTGGTTAAATCGGGACATACTGTTTTTATCGAAAGCTGTGCTGGTATGGGCAGCAACTTTTCAGATGAGGAATACAGAAAGGTAGGCGCCAATATTGTCTACAGCCCCGAAGAGGTATATAACAGGGCGGAGCTTATAACAAAAATCGCTCCTCTTACAGAATCTGAGGCTTCAATGCTTCAGGAAGACCAGATCCTCTTTGCGTTTTTACACCTTGCAATCGGTAAAAAGAAAATTCTCGAAACGCTTATCTCCAAAAAGGTTACTTCAATAGGTTTTGAACTGATTGAAAATGATGAAAACCTGCCTGTTCTGCAGTCTATGAGCGAAATAGCAGGGCAGATTGCCATACAGGTGGCCGAACGCTACCTTGAAAGCACTTCCCGTGTAAGCCGCGGTATTCTCTTAGGCGGTATTACAGGCGTTGCCCCGGCAGCTGTGGTTATACTGGGAGCAGGCGTCGTGGGAACAAATGCCGCCCGTGCTGCACTTGGACGCGGGGCTCAGGTCATTATTCTGGACAGGGACTTAAACCGCCTGAAAAGAATTGACAACCTTTTCCAGAAAAGGGTGACTACTGTGGTTGCAAACCCGTATACCGTCTCAAGGGGGGCAAAGTTTGCTGATGTACTTATTGGTGCTGTTTTAATAAAAGGTGAAAAAACACCTCATGTGGTTACTGAGGATATGGTGCGCCAGATGAAAAAGGGTGCCGTTATTGTGGATGTTTCTATTGACCAGGGAGGCTGCATTGAGACAAGCCATCCCACTACAATCTCGGATCCCACTTTCGTGCAGCATGACGTAATACACTGCTGCATCCCTAATCTGCCTGCACTGGTCTCACGGACTGCCAGCTACGGACTTACAAACGCGTCTTTGGATTATATACTGAATATTGCTGATAACGGGCTGTCGAATGCTTTGCTGGGTGATTTGGGCCTTTCCAGGGGAGTTTGTACCTATAATGGATTCTGCTCAAATGAGAATATTGCAGAAGTGTTTAACGTCGAATACAGAAGACTTCACATTTTTTCCAAAAACTAATAAATCCCAAACTAATAAAAGTGATTTATGTCATATGAAGAATTAAAAGTAGGGCAGTTTAGAACTGCAAACTGGCTGAAAAATTATACCTCAAAGCTGATTTCGGCCGATGAGGCTGTTAAGGTAATTAAGTCCGGAGACAATATTGCCATTCAGCCCGGATGCGCCGTTCCTATGGAACTGGTCAGGGCTATGGTAAGACGCAAAGATGAGCTTGAGAACGTGAATATATACCACATCCTTACCGTCGGGCCTGTACCCTACCTGGAGCCCGGTATGGAAAAACACTTCAGGCACACGGCCTTCTTTATCGGCGGCAATTCAAGACAGGCGGTCAATGAAGGAAGGGCCGACTTTGTTCCGATTTTTCTTTCTGAAGTTCCTCTTTTATTTAAAAACGGTGTTATTAAACCTGATGTTGCACTCATAAATGTTTCCCCGCCCGACGAACACGGCTTCTGCAGCTATGGAGTTGATGTTGGAACTATTAAAACTGCCGCTGAAAAATCAAAAATCATTATTGCTCAGGTCAATAAAAGAATGCCAAGAGCACTCGGCGACTGTTTTATTCATATAAATAAAATTAATTATGTAGTAGAGTATGACGAGGCGATCCAGGAATTACCGCAGGTCGATAGTGACCTTAATGAGGATACTCTGGCAATTTATAACAACATCGGGCACTATATTGCTGACCTTATTGAAGACGGATCAACCCTTCAGCTGGGAATTGGAGCTATTCCCGACGCGGTCTTAAGATTCCTCAAGCACAAAAAGGACCTTGGCGTCCATACGGAAATGTTCTCTGACGGAATGATTGAACTTGTCGAAGAAGGCATCGTAAACAATGAAAAGAAAACTCTCCACCCGGGTAAGATTATTGCCGGCTTTGTGCTTGGAACAAAAAGGGCATTCGACTTTATAAACAATAACCCTATTGTGGAGTTCCACCCGCAGGAATACGTAAATGATCCTTTTGTTATTTCCAGAAACAGCAAAATGGTTGCTATTAACTCGGCTATTGAAGTGGACCTGACAGGACAGGTCTGCGCCGATTCCATCGGAACAAGGTTCTTTAGCGGTATTGGAGGCCAGGTGGATTTTGTCCGCGGTGCCGCCAGAAGCGAAGGGGGAAAACCTATAATCGCTCTTCCTTCAACGACAAAGGATTTTAAGATTTCAAGAATCGTTCCGGCCTTAAAGCCCGGAGCCGGAGTTGTAACTTCAAGAGGAGATGTGCATTATATAGTAACTGAATATGGAATTGCACACCTTTATGGAAAATCTATCAAGGAAAGAGTAAAGGCACTCATAAATGTAGCTCATCCCGATTTCAGGGAAGAGCTCTCAAGGTATGCCAGGGATAACTTTAAGATCTAAGCATGATTGCAGCTATTGGTGATATACACGGGTGTTTTTATACTCTGGAAGCCCTGGTAAATAAGATCAGGACTCAGTTCCCGGATGCTGAAATCTACTGCGTCGGCGATCTGGTCGACAGGGGGAAAAATAGTTTTGAGGTCGTTAAATTCTTAATGGACGACAAAATTAAATTTACTCCCGGGAACCATGATTATATGTTCTATGCTTATGTAAAAGAGCCTCAAAGCCTTTTTGCCAGGGCATGGGTATATAACGGAAATGAGGCCACGCTAAGAAGTTATCTGGACCATTTAGACAGCGTAATTAAACATATTGAATTTATTCATGCCCAGCCTCTTTACTTTAATCTGGAAGATTGCTTTATTTCACATGCGGGCATTTCTGAACGGTACAAAAAAAATCTTCCGCCAAATTTGAGGGATAACCTGGAGGCACTTGATAAGCTTATCTACAGTGAGTTCGAACATGAAACCGGAGTCCTCTGGTCCAGAGAAAAACTCCTGAACCTGGGGAAAATTCAGGTCGTCGGACATTCCAAACAGGAGAGTGTGAGGTACGACACAAGGTCAAATGCCTTGTATATTGACACCGGCGCCTGTATAGGCAATAAGCTTAGTGCAGTTGTAATTCACCGTAATGAACTGGTGGAAACAGTGGAAGAACCTACACATTTTGACGATATTTGAAGCAAAAACGGCATTTTTGGACAAAATCGGCTCCCGATAGAAAAACAGCAGTATTCCCAAATTTTCAATTGACATTAAGCAAAATCTTAAGTTATTTAGCGCAACGATTTTTCACTGAAAGTTGGAAGTTATGCTAACATTTATTGTACAAAAACAGTTGACTATAAAATCAAAATTAAATAATTTTTCAACTAACTAATTAAGGAGGCTGTAAGGAAAAAATTTTACGTTCATTTTAACAGTCTTTAGGTAGAAAAATAAAACCGAAATTCAAAAAAGTTTTACGGGAAAGCGCAAAACTCTTTCTCTTCTCAGTAGCAGTTGCTTACTGCTTGCTGGCAATCGGGTTTACTTCTCAGCATACGGTCGCCAATGAAAAATTATTATTTGCTGCATGTTTCGATTTTGCAAGGGCAAATAATGCTTTTCATTCTCAAGTACCACAATTAGAGAATCCCCAGAACACATCAGCATCGCTTAAAAACGATCTTTTAAGCCAAGGGAAATCTCCGTCCTTTGCAGATACTACCCTAACCGGCGGGCAGAGGGATTCATTGAAACTCATAAAATCCCCGAATACACCTCAAAATACTGGTACTGCACCCGGAAATCTAAAAAAGGACACTCTTAACACTAATACTCGCGCCATTACAGATACTCTCAATAAGAGACTCGGATCTGATACTACGGCTAAGAAAATTAAACCTATGACGCTCCTCGACTCCCTGGCCCTGAGATCTAAGGACTCAACTGCCAGACTGGAGAATTTCCACTACAAGAGGCAGGACGTCCCTTATGTCCAGCTGAATCCAAAGAAGAAATCCAAGTTTTTCGCCAATCCTTCTTCTCAGCTTATTAGCAGGACTGTAGAGCTGGATTCAACAGGAAACTTCGTCCTGATAAAGGAAAAAATTGGAAATGAGCCTTACAAGATAATGCTCAGAATTCCCCTCGATGAGTATATTAAAATGAAGATGGAGGCCAAAAACAGGAGCATCTGGGAGGATATAGCTTATAAATATGACTTAAAGGATAAAACTAAAGACCTTGGCGCGCTTATTACGGATATTACAAATATCGATATCCCTCTTCCAAGCGTTGGATTCTTGAGCATATTCGGTAAAAAAGGAATTAATATCAGAATCTCTGGCGCGGTCGACATTCATGGCGCCTGGAGAAATGAAACTACTGAGGGTATTACGGCATCCCTGCTCGGAAATACCAGGAATGAACCTGACTTTAAGCAGACTGTTCAGATTAACGTACAGGGCACAATCGGAGATAAACTTAAGATCAACGCCGACTGGAATACTGAAAGAACCTTTGAGTACGAAAACCAGCTGAAACTTAGCTATAAAGGCTATGAAGATGAAATCGTACAGAGCGTCGAGGCCGGTAACGTATCGCTTCAGACTTCTCCTCTTGTTGGCGGAAGCGAGGCGCTCTTTGGTGTTAAGGCTAACTTCCAGCTGGGCCCCTTAAGCCTTACTACACTTGCCTCCCAGAAAAAAGGCGAGGTCAAGGAAATTTCAGTAACAGGCGGATCCACAACAAATGAATTTACGCTTCACGCATATGATTATTCGCCAAACCATTTCTTTATTGATACAGTTTATGCCAGTACAGATCCTAAATTAAATATTTTTAACAAGTATTATGGCAAGCCGGAACCTGAAAGGAATCCTTATTATTTAGTTAAGGAAATTGAAGTCTGGAAATCTGTGAACACACAGCAGCGTAATGCGGCTGTGGAAAAAAATGGTATCGCTTTTATTAATCTTGAGCCAAAAAGCAAAGAAAATCTTAGATACGACGCAGAACGCAAGGATACTAGTAATCCCAAAGCAGGACAGCAGGAAATAGGCCGCTGGGTAAAGCTGAACGAAGGGCAGGACTATGAAATGCATTATGAAACAGGTTTTATTACCTTTAAGACTCAGATTCAGGACCAGGATGCTATTGCAGTGGCTTACAGAATAGATGGCCCTACTTCTGACCCTAAAGACGATTTGTACTATGGTGAACTTGTTAGCAGTATTGACACTACCAAATCCGGTTCCGGACAAAGAATCGTACTCAAACTGATCAAGCCGCAAAACCTGAGCCCCCAGTTCAAGACAGCCTGGAAGCTCCAGTTAAAAAATATTTACCCCGTCGGCGGGCGTAATGTTAATGAAGAAGGCTTCCAGTTTGATATAGTCTATCAGCAGCCCGGAAGCGAACCCCAGAGCCAGATAGTCTCTAACGGCAATACGGTTAAGCTTCTTAATGCCTTTGGTCTGGATAATGTAAATACATCAAAACAGGGTGAGCCCGACGGCTTGTTTGACTTTTTCCCCGGTAGAACCATTATACCTTCAACCGGAGAAGTAATATTCCCGGTTCTGCAGCCTTTTGGACACGACCTGCCCAAGGGTTTAGACACTACTTACAGCTACCAGGCTATTTACGATACAACTGTAACATTTGCAAAACTTCAAGGAACACGCGACAGATTCTTGCTGAAGGGTAAATATTCGGCTTCATCCTCGGCTGTTTATAACCTGGGATATGTTGGCGTGGTCGAAAATTCTGTAAGAGTAACTTTGGACGGGCGTGAACTCAAAGCCGGCGAAGACTACGTGGTTGACTACATGACCGGACAGGTCACTATCCGTAACGCTGCGGCACTGGTGCCGGGAGCGGGACTTAAAATTACCTACGAGCAAAATGACCTCTTCCAGATGGCAAGCAAAACGCTCCTTGGACTCAGGGGAGAGGTGAACTTCTCCAAGAATACCAAGCTCGGTTTCTCGGCCCTTAATCTTAATCAGCAGACACTCTCAGACAAGGTCCGCATTGGCGAGGAACCGCTCAGTAACTCTATCTACGGCGTTGACTTTTCTTCGGCCATAGAGCTGCCTTTTGTTACAAAGGCTCTCGACAAGGTGTTCTCTACCAGGGAAATGTCCGGGCTTAACTTAAAGGGTGAATTTGCATATATATCTCCTGACCCGAACACAAAGAAAAGTACCATTGCAAGCGACCAGAACCAGAGTATTGCATACGTCGATGACTTTGAGGGCGCTAAAAAAACAATCCCCATTGGTGTTGGGTATACTTCATGGCACGACCTGAGCATCCCCGACAGCATGCAGGTTATTGCCGACTCTGGAAATGCCCGCATGAATCATAAAGGTAAAAGCTGGTGGTATAACCATCTGCCCTCTGATGTTACCGTAGATCAGATCTGGCCTCAGAAGAAAGTGGCCCGCGGCGACGAACAGGTGACGGTCCTTGACTACCAGTTCGATCCGGGCAGAAGGGGAACATATAATTACACCCCTGACCTTGGAATAAAGGAAAGATCTTGGGGCGGTATGATGAAGGCTTTGTCCAATACGGCCAACAATCTTATAGAGGAGAATATTCAGTTTATTGAATTCTGGTACCAGCTTCCGGATAATGTTACTCCCTTAAACAGCAAATTGTATCTGGATCTGGGCAGAATTTCAGAAGATGTTATTCCTAACGAGGCTCTTGATACCGAGGATAAAAACAATAACAGCCTTATAGACCAGGGAGAGGATAAGGGTATGGACGGGAAAAGTGATCCGGAGGAACCCGGATACGATCCTGTGAAAAATCCTGATCCCTCGGGCGACGACTATAGTTATGTCCCGGGAAGTCAGAATTATGAGAATATAAATGGAACGGAAGGCAATGCCGTTTCAATTGATGCCGGAAAACTTCCGGATACTGAAGACTTAAACGGAAACGGAAACCTGGACAAGTTGAACGCCTACTTCCGTTATGAGATACCGCTTGATACAAACAGGGCAAACAATAGGTTTATCACCGGCGGCGGCAATACAAAGCAAAGCTGGCACCAGATCAGAGTTCCGTTAAAAGAATACATAAGCAAGATAGGTGACCCGAGTTTCGCAATTATTAATTATATCAGGCTCTGGGTAAACGGGACCAGTGTGCCGGTACATTTTAGAATCGCAGACTTTAACCTTGTTGGAAATCAGTGGCAGAAGATTGATCCTATTGTTCAGGGAAAGCCGAACATTAATGATTCGACTCTTACACTTTCAGTTGTAAGCGTTGAGGAAAACTCTCCTGAATACCAGAGCCCGGGCGGCGTCGAAAGAGAAAGGGACAGAAGTAAGCCCGATGAAAACGTCCTCAGGAACGAACAGTCACTGGCTCTTATTATTAAAGACTTAAAGAAAGGTGATGAACGCCAGGCGGTTAAATATCTGCGGGCAATGGACTTGTTCAATTACAAGCAGATGAAACTCTTTATCCATGGCGATCAGAATACTGCTCCTGGCTCAGTTTCGAATTTTATTAACGACAGTTCCTATGCCTCTGAAGTGTATTTCCGTTTCGGTAGCGATACGGCCAACTACTACGAATACCGTCAGCCGGTTAAATCAGGCTGGAATGAAATAAGTATTCTTTTTGAACAGCTGACGGCATTAAAACAGCTAAGAGACAGCGTTAAAGGAGCTTTCCAGCGCCCTGTGCCTGGTGAGCCGGGCCATTTCTACAGGGTAAAGGGAAATCCAACTCTTACGGGTGTCTCATTCTTTATGATCGGTGTGGCAAATCCGGGCAGGAATGGAAACAGTGATAATGTCTCTGGCCAGGTCTGGGTAGATGAACTCAGGGTAATTGGGGCAGACAACACCAAGGGCTGGGCTTACAGCAGTTCCGCCAGCCTGAAACTGGCAGATATTATGAACATCAATTTCAATATGTCGCAGAAGGACCCCTATTTCCATGGACTTGCCGACCGCTTCGGCTCCAGGCTTGATGCCAAAAACTGGGGTGTATCTGTGGACCTGGATATTCTGAAGCTGCTTCCCTTTAATCTGCCCGGAAGCAACTTCAGGGTGAACTACCAGAGGACTGAACAGGTCAGCAAGCCTCTCTATGTTCCTGGAACCGATATCAAGGTTAACCAGGCAGCCCAGCAGCTGAGTGATAAGAAAATGCAGGAGGGCACCAGTGCCGATGATGCCAAAAAAATAGCGGACGATTTTATTGCAAATACACACACGCTGAATATCTCCGATACCTGGAGCATGTCGGGAATGAAAATTCATGTCCCTTCAAATTTCTGGCTCGTTAAGGAAACAGTTAATAACCTTTCCTTTACCTTCAACTACAACAAGACACGCGGCAGAACTCCTGTTAGTGTCACTAGCCGGAGCTGGGTATGGAATGCCGGAGTGAATTACGCCCTCCAGTTCGGGCAGAATAACTTCTTCTATCCTGCTGACATACCTGTGCTGGGTACAATACTGCAGCTCTTCTCAGACTACAGGAACGCAAAGGTTTATTATACTCCCCAATCTTTAAGCGCAAGCATAACCGCAACAAGAAATTACGGCTTCCTGCTTTCCAGAGTGCCTAATACTGCGCCTAATATTTCACGCGACTTTAAGGCGACAAGAAACGCTGCTATTAACTGGAAACTGACCGAAGGCGGGCTCTTGAACCTTGCCCTTACGTATAACCTGGATATTTCTTCTTCCCTGGCTTACCTCCTTACAGAGAACAATATGGAAAGAAGTGAAGGTGCTATCTGGTGGGATATTTTCAAAGGTCAATTCTTCGGACGCGACTGGCAGTATAACCAAAGCGTCGATTTGAGGACAAACCCGAGGCTCCCAAACCTCTGGAATCTGAACAACTATTTTAATATATCGTCTGGCTACCGCGTCAGCTATTCATGGAATAATAACTTCCAGCAGAAGGATTTGGGGCGCAGCGCTTCATTTAATAACAGTATCAATCTTGGCTTAAAGATAAGGGTTAAGGCACTCTTTGAACCTTTATTTAAGGAAAGCAATGATGAGGATTCGAAGCTGGAAAATAAGCCTTCGAGAACTATGACCCCTCAGAAGAACCGCCGTTCAAGAGAGCGCTCGAGCGATGAGGAACAGACTCCTCCTCAGGGGCAGACTAACCAGAACCCTTCGCAGAACACGGCTCAGAATCAGCCGGTCAAGAGTGACTCTCTGGCCCTGAGAGATTCTAATGCTGTGGCCTTTGCAAAGGATAGCCTGGAGATTAAACCAAAGAAAAATCCTTTTAAGGGTGCCTTCAGGGCATTTAAGGGAGGAATTCGGTACATACTTTTTGATTATGAATCTGTCAATGTTAACTATACGCAGGACAATACAATCCAGAAGTCAGGCTTAAGGTCAGAAGGTACAGGACTTTATAACTTCTGGGGATTTAATCAGGACAATGGCAACGGCCCCAGACGCTTGTTTATGCTCGGCCTAAACCAGGACGCCGGTCCGCGCGCATTCAATGCAAACCTTGGTGACAATTTCTCCCAGAGAAACAACCTGGACTTCAGTACCTCAAGACCTCTTTGGGAAGGCGCTCAGATCGATATTAAATGGAAAATCGGCTGGTCAATGAATAAAAATACCACGCTGCAGACCGATTCGCTCGGTAATACGAAGGTTATCAACTTGACTTCAACCGGAAGTATAAACCGGTCGTTTGTTTCCTTGCCGCCGGTATTTTTCCTGAGCTTCTTAAAAAGCGGTATTAAACGCGTCAGTGAGCTTTATAAGCCCGGAACCAACAACCTTCCGAGTGCTTTCCTGGAAGGATTTGAGTCACTGCCATTGCTTGCAAAACTCCCGTTCTTAAAGGATGTTGCCAGGTTTATCCCAAGGCCTAACTGGAGCTTTAACTGGGACGGTCTGGAGAAGTACACTGTTTTCAGTTCCTGGGCTAAAAAGGTATCCCTGAACCATGCCTATGGTTCCGAGTACTCTGAAGGTTGGAGAATTAACCCCGACGGAAGACAGGAAACCCAGTCCCAGAAGCTGTTCTACGGCTTCCAGCCCCTTGTCGGCCTGAATATGACCTTTAATTCTCTCTGGAATGGAAATCTTACAGGAAATGTGAAGTATTCTACAAAAACCGGATACGACCTGGGTAACTCAACAAAGAGTATTACCGAAACCAACTCAAAGGAAATTGGCATTTCGGCAAGTTACTCTAAAACGGGATTCGACCTGCCGATTTTCGGCCTGTCGCTGAAAAATGATATTGAAATTACTTTGGCATATACACGAAGCCAGAATTCTGTAGTAAACTATAATATGGATCTGTTTACCGAAGGAGGTATACCTCAGGACGGAACTGTCAGAACTACAATGGAACCCAGAATTAAGTACGTAATAAGCTCTAAAGTGACACTTTCTATATTCTATAAGCGCTCTTCTGTTCAGCCTGAAGGGGCAGCAAGAATATCGGCAACAACTACAAATGAAGCTGGTTTGGATGTCCATATTTCCATCCAGTAATAATTTGTTAGGAAAATCAGTTCTTTTTGGCTAAAATTAGAAGTATTAAGGTTGCCTGACTCAGGCACCGGAATCCGGCACTTGGGGCTGCCAGTATGGCAAAGGGAACTTTTATTATTGCCGGGAGTTTATCATTTATATACTTTATTTAAGTGAACTGAACTTAACTTTGGGAAAAAGAATGAAAAAGAAAATCTTATGGGTCGACGATGAAATTGAGCTTTTGCGCTCTCACATCTTCTTCCTTACGGAAAAGGGATACGATGTTTCAACGGTTACTAACGGGGAAGACGCTGTCTCTGAAGTAAAGGACAACGTCTATGACCTCATATTTCTTGACGAAATGATGGCCGGAATTGGCGGGCTGCAGACATTGGCTGAAATTAAGGAGATTAATCCGAATATTCCTGTTGTAATGATAACTAAAAGCGAAGAGGAAACGCTGATGCATGATGCTATCGGCGGGAAAATCTCCGACTACCTCATTAAACCTGTCCATCCAAGCCAGGTCCTTCTGGTTTGTAAGAAAATCCTCGAGGGAAGAAAAATTTCAGGCGAGTACGTCGCGAAGGATTATCTACAGGATTTTAATGAGATATCCCGCACTGTTATGATGGGGCCGGATTATGATGAATGGATTGAAATTTATCTTAAACTTGTAAACTGGGAGATGGAACTCGACGTCCATCCGGAAATTGGACTAAGGCAAACACTCATAGATCAGAAGAAGGAGTGTAATCAGGAATTCAGCAAGTTCGTTGAAAAAAATTACCTTAAATGGATTAATGCAAGACCCGGGACTGAGTCCCCCACACTCACACCTTCAATTGCTAATGACTTTGTAATAAACCAACTCGAGGACGATAAACGCCCCGTGTTTTTCTTTGTCCTCGACTGCCTTAGAATGGATCAGTGGTTTGGAATGGAAAAATACCTGAGCGACCTGTTCAATATCGACAGGAAATATTATTATTCCATACTTCCTACTGCAACTCCTTATGCCAGGAACTCTCTTTTCAGCGGCCTTTATCCGGCCGAAATTGAAAAGTATTACCCGAGCCTCTGGCAGTCGGGCAACGACGACGACGAACGCAGCTGCAATAAGTATGAAAAGGAACTCCTGCAGCTCCTTCTGGACAGAAAGAAAATTAAGCTCCGTAACGATCTCAAATATATTAAAATTATTGATCCCGAGGTGGGACGAAACTTCGAGCAGAATATACTCTCTTACCAGAACAACCAGCTTACTGCTGTTGTGGTTAATTTCCTGGATATGATTGCCCACGGAAGATCCGATTCCGACCTGCTCAAGGAAATTGCCCCTGATGAACCTGCATACCGCTCGCTTACTAACAGCTGGTTTGCTCATTCATCTTTACTGTCTACCTTCCGCTCAATTGCAAGAATGAAAAATGCCAGGGTCATTATTACTACAGACCACGGCTCTATCAGAACACTGCGCGGGGCAAAGGTCTTAGGTGACAGGGAGGCTTCAACTAATCTCAGATTCAAGTTCGGACGTAATCTGAAGGTGGATGACAAACACGCAATCTATATCACAAATCCGGCTGAATATAAACTCCCTAAAAGAGGCGTTACCATAAACTATATAATTGCCAAGGAAGACTATTATTTTGTCTATCCTACCGATTATCACAAATATCTTAGCTATTATAAAGATACTTTCCAGCATGGAGGTATCTCAATGGAAGAAATGATTTTACCTATAATTACTATGGAGAGTAAAGCGTAAGTGGAATTCCCTTTTGCTGTTAAAGTTAGCTCTGAGGAAGAAACGGCCAGACTGGCTAAAGAATTTTCCCGGATACTTAAGGGCGGGGAGGTAGTTGCCTTAAACGGCGATTTGGGTGCCGGTAAAACATCCTTTATAAAATACCTCCTCCGCAATTTCGAAATTAATAACGTGAGCAGCCCTACTTTTGCAATCGTTAATGAATATGAAGGAAACCTGAACATTAATCACTTCGATTTCTACAGGATCAATAAAGTAGAAGAGCTCTACGATATCGGCTTCGAGGAGTACCTGACGCGTGAGGATACCGTGACTTTTATCGAATGGGCGGAACTTCTGCCAGAGGTACTGCCGCACAGGAGAATTGAAATAAATTTTGTTGTAAATGAAGACTTCTCCAGGGATATCAGCTTTAATAAGATATCCTGATTCTCACAAAAATGAGTTTTGTTCCGTTTTGAATTTCCATAGGATGAAATTTCTTGTTTAATCCGTTTTAAGAAAATCTAATCAGAACCGCGCCAGTGGTTCACTATTTGTAAAAAAATGAAAATATCTGAAAATAAACCGATCCTTTCACTTGAAACCTCAGGCGAGCTTTGCTCGGCTGCAGTGTATTTTAATGACAGCAAATACACTGAAATCAACTTGATGTTAAAACATGTCCATTCCGAAAAACTTCTTGATGTTGTTGATGATGTCTTAAAATCTGCAGGCATTCTTCTTAAGGAAGTCCAGGCACTTGCAGTTTCTTCAGGCCCTGGCTCTTTTACAGGTCTTAGAATTGGTATGTCCGCCGCCAAAGGGCTGGCAATCGGAGCAGGGCTGCCGATAATACCTGTCCCTACATTTGAGGCTCTTGCCTTGCAGGCTTCTTCGTACCTGCCGGAAGGAGCAAAATTCATAATAGCAAATAAGGTCAACATTGAGGAGCTCTATTATGCCAAATTCCTATCGACTGAGGAAGGATATGAGTTCATTGAACCCCTGCAAGTGATCTATAAAGGGAACCTGGCTGAAAAGCTAATAGACAGCTCTATCCTGTTTGGTAATGCGGTAAAAGTTGGCAATAAAATGCCTGTAAGCTCCCCTTCAGCTTCATTAATTGCAAAATGGGCTTATTTATTTGGAAAAGATTTGTTAACTTATGACTTTGATTTTCTGGAACCCGCGTATCTAAAAAACTTTATTATCAGGTGAGTAACATGAAAACAATTTTTACTATGCTTTTACTCTTTGCAGGCGTTAGCTTTGCTCAGGTGGTAGGAGCAAAATTGGTGGTTCAGAACCCGGTGTTTAGTTTTGGGGATATAAAGCAGAATGTATTTGTCGAACATGACTTCGTAATTTCAAACACCGGCGATGATTCCCTGGTGATTATGGATGTCAGAGCTTCCTGCGGATGCACTGCTGCACAGCCTGAAAAAAACAGTCTGAGGCCGGGTGAATCGGCTAAAATTAATGTAAAATTTAACACTATCGGCCGCCAGGGTAAACAGCAGAAATACGTCTATATCATTTCAAACGACAAGGAAAATCCCGAATTCAGGCTCTCATTTACTGCCAATGTAATTCCCGATACAACTCAGAACGGCCCTGTGCTCCAGCTCTCTGAGACAAAGCACGATTTCGGGGTTATGGAAGAAGGGAAAATCTCTGGCTGGAAGGTCAGCTTTAAGAATGCCGGAACAAATGATCTCGATATTAAAGATATTAAGACTTCATGCGGTTGTACCGCTGCTTCGGTCTCAGGCCGACACCTGAAACCTGGCCAGGAGGGAAGCCTCCTTATTGAATTTGACTCAGCAAATAAGTCGGGAAAGTTAAGCCGTACGGTTACTCTTTATACAAATGATTATAAACAGCCCGAACAGACAATTGTAATATTCGCAGAAGTAAAGAATGGGAAATAAGATAATATGACATGGTTTAAGAGGTCTAAAGAAAACATTGCCCCCGACAGCACGAAACTTGAACTGCCCGACGGCCTGTGGGAAAAATGCCCTGACTGCGGCGAAATTATTCACAAAAAACAGCTGGAGATGAACTACTGGACCTGCACAAAATGCGAGCATCATTTCAGAATTGGTAGCAGTGAGTATATTTCCATACTCTTCGACAAGAACAGCTTCAAGGAATACGATAAGAAAATGCGTTCGGCCGACCCTCTCGGTTTTACAGACAGTAAAAAGTATCCCGATAGAATAAATGAAACGATGAGGAAGACCGGGCTTACTGATGCGGTTAAGACCGGGACAGGGAAAATTGAGGGAAGGGAAGTCTCCTTCGCATGCATGGATTTTTCATTTATCGGTGGCAGCATGGGTTCTGTCGTGGGGGAAAAAATCTCCCGGGCAATTGACCGCGCATACAAGAACAGAATCCCTATGATTGTTATCTCTTCAAGCGGCGGAGCCCGTATGATGGAAGGTGCCTACTCGCTCATGCAAATGGCTAAGACCAGTTCACGCCTTGCAAGACTTGCTGATGCGGGAATTCCATACATTTCCGTTTTAACAGATCCTACTACTGGTGGTATTACGGCAAGTTATGCCATGCTGGGAGATGTTAATATTGCAGAGCCTAAGGCTCTTATCGGATTTGCTGGCCCGCGCGTAATTAAACAGACAATCGGCAAAGACCTTCCTGAAGGATTCCAGACCTCCGAATTCCTGCTCGAAAATGGGTTCGTTGATCTGATTGTCCACAGGAAAGACATGAAAACGAAACTTGCCAGTCTGATAGACTTTTTTTAATAATTTAGTGCGCCTTTATAGGGCGCATTGCTTTTTAGTTTTCTTTTAGGAGTGTTGCTATTAAAGTTTTAAGTACCGTTAAAGAAATGCAGGATTATTCCCTTCAAATGAGAAAAGAAGGGAAGACAATTGGCTTTGTGCCTACAATGGGCTTCCTGCATGAAGGGCACCTGTCACTTGTCAGAAAAGCCAGGCAGGCCTGTGAGGTTGTTGTCGTTTCCATTTTTGTTAATCCTACACAATTTGCCCCGAACGAGGACTTTACCAAATACCCCAGGGACGAGGAGAAAGACAAAAACCTTCTTCAGAATGAAGGAGTCGATTGCGTTTTTATCCCTTCTGCCGAAGAAATTTATCCTAAAGGCTTTCAGACTTACGTCGAAGTAACAGAGGTAACAAAAGGCCTGGAAGGAAAGACACGCCCCTCCCATTTTAAGGGCGTTACTACCGTTGTATCAATACTTTTTAACTCAGTTATGCCCCACCTGGCCGTTTTCGGGCAGAAAGATGCCCAGCAGGTTGCTGTTATTATGCGAATGGTTGAAGACCTCAAAATGAATATAGAGATTATCGTTTCTCCTATAGTGCGTGAAAAAGACGGACTGGCCTTAAGTTCAAGAAATGTTTATCTCTCTGAAAAAGAAAGAAAAGATGCCCTCGTCTTAAGCAGCTCATTAAGATACGCTAACGAAATGGTTTCTTCAGGCGAAAGGAATTCAGAGAAGATTATTCAGCAGATGGATAATATGTTTCATGCAGTGGATTCTGCCAGCCTGGATTATATAAAAATTGTCGATTCTAAAACATTTGAAGAAACTGGTACACTTGCCCTGGGCGGGGAGTACTATATCTTAATTGCATGCAGGATAGGGAAGACGAGGCTTATTGATAATTTGCTCGTAAAAGTTGCCAATTCTGAAATTTCCATATAAATAATACTGCTGTAATTGCTTTGTTTTTATATTCTCTCTTTTGTAAATTCGTATCGTTTATAATAGCCTTTTGACCAATGCCTTGATTTCAATCAGAAATCACTGGCCTTTTAGATTAATTTTCTAACTTATTATGTGAAAAGCTAATGTATAGAAAAATTGCACTGCTATTACTGCTCCTTGTTGCATATGTTTCTGGACAGACCAGGACCACCGGATCTGAAAACTCAACTTCCATGATGCCTTCAGCCGGCAGCTACAGCGTAACAGTCGGGGGTACATTTATTGTTAACGGTACATTTGCCGCCTTACCATTCGAACGCGTCGACCAGTTTGTTACACGACTGTTTAATCAGTTTCGTGCTCAATCGCTCAATGGCCTGACTGACACAAGGGCTATTGAAATGATGAACCAGAAAATAGAGAATTTTTCGAGAAGGAATATAGTCTTAAAAAGAAATAATGGCGAAGAAATGGCTCTGGATCTGGAAAGATTCCGTCTGACGGGAGATTTCAAAAATAACCCCTACCTGAAAAATGAAGACGTCCTTATCTTTTCTCCGCTTGATATTGAAAGGGATTTTATTTCAATTGATGGCGCAGTGAACTATCCCGTTAAATTTCCCTTCCTCGAAGGCGACAGACTCTCAGATGCGCTTCTCTTTGCTCGCGGTATTAGCAAGGCTTATGAAAACGTCACTAAAGCTGAAATAATGCGTTCAAATTACAGCGGGACTAAAGACGAAACTATTATTGTGGATGTAAACAGCGACGTTCAATTAAAAAGAGCCGACAGGATCAGGATTCTGGCAAATGAGACTAACAGGAAAGATTACAGGGTCCTTGTTTTAGGTGAAGTTAACCAGCCGGGCTACATCGCAATTACTAAGGATAATACTAATGTTAGGGATGTTATAAATAAAGCCGGCGGCTTCAAACCGTCTGCCTCACTCTTTAATGCTGAGCTGGTAAGAGGAACCGACAACTATTCCTTGTTCAAAAAAGACATGCTTACTAAAAGCTTTAACCAGAACAAACTGACTAATGAAAAGATGGAGGAGACCCTTTTCGACAATATTGAAATGGAAAAACTCATGATGGGAAGAATGTCCTATCTGACTGAAGAGGATACAGCTTCATTTAAGATTGACGACCAGCTGAGACTCTTAAGAGGAAATGGCCTTGTGGATTTTACGAAACTGGATACTGATACCACACAGTCCCATTTCATTGTCAGGGACGGAGATGTTATTGTCATTCCTGAAGAGAAAAACCTGGTCTACATTTATGGACAGATATCTTCTCCTGGGTACCTGACATATGAACCGGGAAAAGATGTCAGCTATTATGTCCGTCAGGCCGGTGGCTTAGGGGAGCTTTCAAGAGATTTTGATGAAATTAGCGTCATTAAGGCAAAAACTAGAAAATGGGTGCCTGTTACTGACGAAAGCTTGAAAATTGAACCGGGGGATTATATCTGGGTCCCAAAGAAGGTCCCGAGAACATTCATGTGGTATTTTGACCGTTACATGACACGTGTTGCAGCTGTGGCAAGCGTAGTTAGTACAATAGTTACAATTATCTTATTGAGCAGACCGTCTAAGTAAGTACATAAAACAACTAGTACATTAAATTAAATAGCGAAGAACGGAAAAATGGAACTGGAATTAGAACAAGAACAGAAAAAAGAAACCAGGTTTTCTGATTACATGTATATACTTTATAAATGGAAGAAGTTTTTACTGGTTAATCTCATCATTGTAACCGCAATTTCTGTGGCTGTTGCATTTATGATTCCGCCTAAATACAAGGCTACCGCTACTGTAATGATACCTCCTGAAAATTCGATGGGCCTGGGAGCACTGACCGGACTTATTTCAGGAAAATCATCTGCGGGTTCATTAGGCTCAAAACTTTTTGGAATTTCCAACTCTTCGGAAGATATTCTCCTGGCTATCTTAAACAGCAGGACGACATTGACAAATGTCATCAATAAGTTTCAGCTCATGAAGTACTATGAGATTGATGATGCCAACATGGATAAGGCCCTCAAGGCATTCAATGCCGACCTATCATTCAGCCCGAACCAGTTTGGAATGCTGGAGCTTTCAGTCCTGAACAAAAATCCCCAGATGAGCGCCGATATTGCAAACTATTTTACGAAAATTCTTGATAGCTTAAATATTGTTCTTAATATTGAACAGGCAAAAAACAACAGGATTTTTATCGAGCAAAGATATCAGAAAAACCTTGTCGACCTGAAAAATTCAGAAGATTCACTCTACCGCTTTCAAAAGAAATACGGAGTCTTCGCTGTTCCTCAGCAGATGGAAGTGGCTGTGAAGGCTGCCGCTGAAATAGAATCTCAGCTTGCACAAAAAGAGATGGAAGCATATTTCACAAAGCAGCAGTTCGGGGAAAACTCCCCGCAGTACCAGGGCTCACAGGCGCAGGTTAAATTGCTGAGGAATAAAGTCCTTGAATTGAAGGGAGCCGACAAACTCTCAGAGGCATCCAACGTTCTATTCCCATTTAAGGAAATTCCTGATATATCGATCAGTTATTTAAGAAACTTCAGAAATGTCGAAATCCAGAATAAAATTCTTGAAGTCATTCTTCCTTTATACGAACAGGCAAAAGTTGAAGAACAGAAAAGTATTCCTACAATTGCGGTATTGGACAAGGCTGTAGCCCCAGGACTTAAGGATTCTCCCAAAAGGTCTTTCATAATACTGTCACTGATTTTTCTATCGCTTTTTATAATGATTCCCATGATCTATATCGGAGAAGGCTCCATTAAAAAGGTAACCTACCGTAATCCGTTGGAAATAAAAGGTGCAAACTTCTTCAGGAAGTTAGCAAGAATCTACAGGCTTAAGTTTTTGAATTAATATGTCTGTATTTTTTGTCATAGCAGTCAGTATAATTGTAATCGTATTAAGCAAAATCCTGTTTCACAAGTGGTTTAACCATTTGGCAATCTATACCGGATTATGGGGAATGATGCTTTCCCTCTATGAGCTTAAGTTTTTGCGTTATATAGATCTTAGGCCCGATGCGTGGCTGGTGGTTGTAAGCGGATTTCTGGCGTTTTTACTTGGGATCGTAACTTATTTTGCGGCAAGGGGCTGCTTCCCTAAAAAAGAAGATGTTTCCAAAAGATTCAGCATTTCTGAAATCCCAATTCTTGCCGACGGAGGAAAGGTTCTTAAAGCCGGAATCTGGATTGCCGGCATAATTGGCCTGGCTGCTGCCATTCAGAACTGGATAGTTTTATTCAAATACTTTGGTAATATTCAGTCCATTTTTTTAGCAGCAAACCAGATCTATAGAACTAGAGTTGAGTCCGAAATACCTGGCGTGATCCCCTACGTATCTGCTTTTTCCGGCGTGGGAATAGTTTTATCCGGAATTTATACGGCCTACAAAAACAGAATTACCATGGTGGCAATTCTCCCAATCGTAGGATCCCTCCTTAAATCTCTGGCTATGTTCGGCCGAATTTGGATGCTCCTTGCACTCGTTCAGTTTGTGGCTTCACTCGTACTTTTTAAGTCATTCATGAAGCCAAACAAGAAGGGCAACAAGACAATAATAATTTCACTTACAGTAATCTTTTTGCTTTTCGTGACCGGAGCCTCACTGGTCAAAAATACACGAGGAACTTATGAAGTCTATAAGGGTGCCAGCAAAGAAATGCAGGCCATAAGAGGCGGAGTTGTAATCTCTCCTTCTGTCTACCTTTATATGAGCGCCCACATTGGTGTCCTTAGTAAATATCTCGAGGAAGGAACCGAAACAGCAAAATGGGGACAGTATACCTTCTCCCCGTTCTATAACGTTCTGGCAAAATTCGGACTTACTGAAAGGGTGCCCTTCGATTCGCGGGGTTATTTTATTCCTATGTGGACTAATTCTGGTACTTATCTGAGGGACCTGCACGTGGACTTTGGCGTTGCGGGTATCTGGGTCTTCCCTTATCTTTTGGGACTTATAAGTACATTCCTTTGGTTTAAGTTTTATTCTACCGGAGGCCTGAGATACTTCGTTATTCTTGTTCATTTGTATGTAATAGTTTCAATCTCTTTTATTACTATTGCTACCAGAGGGGCCGACTGGTATTTTGGCCTTGGTGTACTTATAATAATAATGCCATTTTTGGAAAAATTGGCGAAACGTAAATCATTACAGAATAATAATAATTCGGGACAGTTGATTGATTGATAAAAAGTCTTTACTGAGTTCATTTTCATGGGTGGCCTTTTCCAACCTCGTTACTAAGCCGCTGTGGATGCTTTTGTTTGTTTATGCAGCCCGTGTCCTGGGCACATCACAGTATGGAGTGTATACGCTTGCCATTTCTATTGTGTCTATCTCCGCAATATTTATCGACTTTGGATTTGATTATCTGGCCATTAACAGGATTTCTCAGGATAATTCAAAACTCAGTGAATATTTTAGCGATATTTTTATCTCACGCAGCAGTATAATGGCAATTTTAATTGTTATTGTACTGGCTTATGGAAAACTTGCCCAAGGCGTCGACGATGTAGTATTTGCTTCTGTGATTCTTCTGCTTTTGTTCCAGACATCCACTCTGCTTCTCCAGTTCCTGAAATCGGTGACGTCTGCATACCAGGAATTTAATAAGTTCGCAATAATGATGATCATTGAGAAGCTGGCAATTACTGTGGCAGGCTTTGTTTCGTTATTCCTCTCTTCAAGTTTGGTCAGTTTCCTCTTTGCCATTACACTGGCAAACATGATTACTCTTACGGCCTTTACAATTTACGTTTACAAAACTTATGATGTTAAATTCGGAATAGCTTCCAGAGCCTCATACTGGAATTTTATCAAAGAAACCCTGCCAATTCTTGTAATAAATATTTTTATATTGGCTTACTTTAGAGTTGATGTTATAATTATGGAATTTATCCTTAAGGATAAAAACATAATGGGTATATATGGCTCTATACACAGAATTGTGGAAATGTATATGCTTATCCCTACAGTCCTTATGTCAACTTCCTATCCTATTGTAAGCAAGTATTACCTTGAAAACAGGGATTTGGCCATAAAATTAGTCGATAAAGTACTTCAGGTGCTCATTATTGTTACCTTGCCCCTGGCTTTGATATTTTCATTTAACAGCTATGAGGTTAACCTCTTATTTTTCGGAAGCCAGTATAAAGAGGGCTTCAGAGGCCTCGAAGTCCTGATCTGGACTACATTGCCTCTGGGATTTAATTTTGTGCTTGGGCATCTGCTTATCAGTATTAATAAGCAAAAGCTATGTGCAATGAGCGTCGGTATCGCCTCTTTTCTGAATATAATATTAAATCTGTTCCTTACATCTTACTACTCTTTTGTCGGAACAAGCATCGCGCTGCTGATTACAGAAACTTTTATCTTTGTATTTTATGGCTACTTTACGCTCAAACATTTCGGGCCTATAATGCTGAAAGTTTACCTTCAGAAAATAGTTCAGATAATTCTGATCAACATGGGGGCTTTCTATTTATATTCTAAACTTTATCCATACAACTTTATCGTTTGCGTAAGCTATCTCGTGGTATTAAATTTAATATGTTTATATATTTACGGATTCTTAAGAATTAATAGTATTAAAAATCTTGTTAGTCTGAAAAGCACTGTCTGAGGCTTTACGGTAGCTTTAAATCTCTGATTATTTTAGTCAACTTTACTTATGGTCTCTTTTATGAAAAAATTAAATCTAGGCTGCGGAACTGACATCAGGTCGGGCTGGGTAAATATGGATTGCGCAAACCTCCCAGGAGTGGACGTAATTCACGACGCAAATTCTGTCCCTTATCCCTTTGAGAACGACTGTTTTGACGAAATTCTTGCCCAGGATGTCCTGGAACATATCGACCTGTGTAAAGTAATGGAAGAACTTTTCAGGATAATGAGGAAAGGAGGGGTATTGACTATCAGGGTTCCTCACTTTACATCAAGAAACAACTATATTGATCCTACTCATAAGAACAGGTTTTCAGCCTTTACTTTTGAGTTTTTTGTGAGAAATGGTTTCTTCAAAAGGGATTATTATTTTTCGAATCTTTTTGATGCTGTTGTTTCTACTAAGATCACTTTTGCAAAACATCCTGTTTTCTTCTATAACTATTTTGTGGAATTTCTGGTTAACCGCTCAAAATTCCTGAAGAACTACTACGAGTCCACGTTTTTATCGAGATTATTCCCTGCGGAAAATATACTCGTTTCACTGAGAAAATAGTTTTGGTAATACTTTACTTATTCTCAAAAATATATTAAAGGCATAATAAATGAAGATAGCAATTAACGGAATACTACTGAATTTTAACAGAAAAACCGACGGTATAGGACGCTATATTGCATCTCTGCTCAGGGAATTTGAAGCCCATAAAGAGCATACATTTTATGTTTTCGTCGACAGGCTTTATAAGTACAAAGAGCTCAAGAATGGCTTCGAGCCGGATAACATAGTGCCGGTTTTTATTCCGCTTCCCGTCTTCTCCCCTCTGCTTAGAAAAATCTGGACATTCTGGCTAATGCCGCTTTTTGCCAGCTTTATAAGAATAGAGGTTTGTTTTGCCCCTGACGGATTTCTCCCGGCCTGGGGCTTTAAGAAATATGTGACTACAATCCATGATCTTGCATTCATTAAATATCCCGAAACTGTAACAAGCCAATCGCTTAAGATGCTGAGGGATTACTACGGGCGCGCGATCTCTAAGAGCGATAAGGTAATTACGGTTTCAAACTGCTCAAAGGAAGACATACTTAAATACTACGATATCCCGGAATCCAAAGTTGAGGTTGTATATAACGGTTCGTCTGAGATATTTTTTCAGGAGATCCCCTCAGAGGAATGCCGTAGGCTGAGTGAAAAATTCGACATCTCAGAGCCTTACTTATTTTATTATGGAAAAATTGAGCCGAGGAAAAACCTCGTCTCGGTAGTCAAAGCATTTACTATCGTAAAGGAAAAACATCAAAAGCTGAAACTGATGATTGCTGGAAGAGAAGGCTGGCTTTCAAGCGATCTGCATGAAATGGTTGAGAAAAACAGCTGGAAAGACGATATAAAATTCCTTGGCCCGCTATCCGACTTGGAAATTAAGTTCCTGCTCGAAAATGCCCTGGCGTTCATTTATATACCGCTTTATGAAGGATTCGGCCTCCCCGTTGTGGAAGCTATGGCCTGCGGGGCTAACATAATAACCTCAAACGTTTCATCTATCCCGGAAGTAGTGGGCGATTGCGGAATTGTCGTCCAGCCTGAAAATATTCAGGAAATTGCCCATGCGGTCCTTAAGCTTATTGAAGAGTGCGCTTGTGGTAAGAAGTCTAACCTGAATGCAGTTGAAAGGGCAGGTAAGTTTAACTGGAAAGATTCCGCAAAAAGGCACATCCAGATTATGAATGACCTGATATCCTAGATAATTAGTGTGCTTGCTTGTTTTATTTACTTTTCTTATTTATAATCGGTTTTATTTTCAGTAAGAATTCAGGGGTTCCCATTTGAAAGTACTTATGATCTCGCCAAATTTTCCATTTCCACCAAACGACGGTGGGAAAATTGTTATATATAACTTTTATAAATACTTCAAAAAGTCGGGCCATGAAGTTGATTTTATTTGTACAAGTAAAACACCCGTAGCTTTGGAGCAAAGAATAGCCTTTGACCCTGATAAAATTCCTGATCCATATTTTGACAGTAAAATCTCCTCCTATTCCAGGATCCTTAAGAATTTGCTTCTAAGAAGATCCGCCTTAATTTATAAGTTCTATTCCCGCGGATTTCTGAAAATAATAATGGATAAAGCTGCTTCCGGAGATTATGACCTTCTTCATTTTGAGAGCCTGCACTCGGTGCCCTACGCCTTAAAGCTAAGTAAAGCCATGAAGGACAAAAAAATAGTAGTGCGCATGCATAACATCGAGTCACAGATCGTTTACCGTTTCTTTAAGGTGGCAAAGAACCCTGTCCTCAAACTGTTTTTATATAATGAATATAAATTAATGAAGAAAGTTGAAAAGCAGTGTTACAGGGAATTAAAAAATGTTGCCTTTATTACTGAAGAAGATATGAAAATGGCTCAGAAGGAAAACTCTCAGGAGCTGAATCCCTATGTTATGACTGCCGGTGTGGACATCGGGTACTTTTCTAATCTGGACGGCGCGACTTCTCAAAGCCTCCTTTACCTTGGTTCCATGGACTGGAAACCTAATGAGGATGCTGTCCTGTGGTTCATTAAAAATGTTTTTTCTGAGTTGCTTGAAACATATCCTGACCTGAAATTCTATGTCGTAGGTAAAAATCCATCCGAAAGAATGAAAAATCAGGCATCCCCTAATATTATAGTCACCGGCACCGTTGAAGACGTGAGGCCGTATGTAGAAAAATCGGGCATTTGCGTTATCCCTCTAAGAGTGGGGGGAGGTATGAGGGTGAAGATTCTTGAACTGATGGCAAGCGGAAAGCCGATCATTACCTCCACCATTGGAGCCGAAGGTATAGACTATGAATCCGGTAAGGACCTCCTTATTGCCGACTCGTCTGAAGATTTTATCAGAGAGATTAAAAACCTGCTCGGTAATCAGGATAAAATCCGCTCTATAGGTATTAATGCCAGGCAAAAAGTAAAACAACTCTATTCCTGGGAATCTGTTATATCGGGCTATTTGAAATATTTACGCGGTACCGTATTGTAAAATGGGAGCCCTGTAAGTTCTGTCTAATTGCGGCACCTTTTATCTCCTAAATGTTGAAAAATCCTCCTTTGCCGCTGAAATTATAAGATATAATTTCTTATATTTTATAGCTTAAATATTATTAATTAATTGCAAACTATGCTCTTAGACGTAACCGTGGTCGTTTTATTTATATCGTTAATATTTCTTTCGGTCCACTCTTACCTTTTCTACCCTGTAATAATAAACATTATTGCACGGTTTAAGGGGAAGAAACTGCCAGGGAATTCATTTTCCCCTGAGGTTTCTATCTTGTGCTCTGCCTTTAACGAGGAAAAAGTGATTGAAAACAGAATCAGTAACATTCTTTCACTTAATTATGACCTGAGTAAAATTGAGGTCCTGATCGGATCCGACTGCTCAAGCGACAGGACAAATGAAATTCTGACTGAACTGTCACAAAAACATCCCTGGCTGAAAGTCCATATCTTCTCCGAAAGACGCGGAAAAGCCGCCGTAATAAACGACCTGGTTAAGCTTGCCCGGCATGAAATCCTGGTCTTTACAGACGCAAATACTGAATTCGACAGAAATTCACTAAAACTCCTGGTCGAGAACTTTAACGACCCCGAAATAGGCGGCGTCAGCGGCAGGCTTATTCTTGTTGAACCTGCTGCCAATAGAAGTGAAAGCGTTGAGGAGAAGAAGTACTGGGAATACGAAACACTGATCAAAAGAGCCGAGGGTAAATGCGGCATACTTATCGGAGCAAATGGGGGCATCTTTGCCATCAGAAGCAAACTCTTCCGGGAAATTCCCACAAGAAAAGCTGTAACAGACGACTTTTTCGTCTCTCTCAGCGTGCTTGAGAAAGACTATAGATTTATCTACCGCTATGATGCATTTGCAGTTGAGGAAGTAGGCCGTAGCGTCAGCCTTGAAGTTAAAAGAAAAATACGCTTTGCGGCTACTAATTTCCAGACGATGTTTTTCTTCAGGAAACTTCTTTTTAACAAAAATATTCTTCTGTCTTACGCTTTCTGGTCGCATAAAATTACAAGATGGTTTTTACCTTTTATATTGATAATCACATTCTTACTCAATATCTTGATTCTCGGAAATGGCGGCTTTTTTGTGGCCGCGTTTGTTGCACAACTTTTGTTTTATGCTGCCGCATTTTTGGGTTATATACTTTCGCTCTTTAAGATCAGAATGGCAGCCTTTTCGCTTCCATACTTTTTTGTAGTAGCTAATATGGCTCTTCTCTTGGGTTTTTTCCGGTTTATGGCCGGAAAGCATTCAATTATTTGGCAATCGACTCCAAGGTAATTACTTGAACAGAAAACTCGAAAAAATATTAGTTTTAACGGTTGATTTTATTACGATCAATTTGGTCTGGACTCTTTTCTATCTGTTGAGGGTCGAATCCGGTTTATTTAGCCTCTTCTCGGAACCAGAGTTCCTGGTCCCAATGCTGGTTATCTATTTGTACTGGTTTTTCGTATTCATATTTGTGGGAATGTACCGCAAGTGGTTTGCGCTATCGCGTTTTGATGAACTTTCCACGCTCTTTAAGACATCTTTTGTTGCAATATTTATCCTCTTCTTTGTAATCTTCCTTGATGATTATATACACGGCGAAGCTTCCAATAACAGAATCCTGATTTTTATTTACTGGGGCGTCTTTTTCATTGCCGTCAGTGCAGGAAGGCTTTTTGTAAGAAGCCTGCAAAGAAACCTCCTCATTAAGGGTTTCGGCAGGAGAAGTGCTCTCATTGTAGGCTTTAATCCAAAAGCTTTTGATATGTACGACAGGGTGGATCATTACAGGGCTTTAGGCCTGGATGTAAAAGGATTTATAGCCGTTTATGATGAAAATATTGGCAAAGAATATAAAGGAATTAAAGTTTTGGACAGCTATCAGAATATCGAAAAAGCTATTGATGAAACAGACGCAAAAGAAGTAATTATCGCTCTTGATAAGCACCACGAAGATGCAATGATAGGCGTTATAGCCAAATGCGATTCCAAAAACGTGGGCTTGAAGATTGTACCGGACCTTTATGAAATTATCAGCGGGCAGGCAAGAACAACCCATATCTACGGATTCCCGCTCATAGATATTATGCCTGAACTCATGCCGGAGTGGGAGAAAAAAGTTAAACGACTGATGGATATTTCCATTTCTTTGATTATTTTATTAATTTCTCTTCCAGTTACATTAATTATTTCTGTTTTAATAAAACTCGACAGCCCGGGTACCGTGCTCTATAAGCAGAAGCGTTCAGGACTTAATGGTAAAGAATTTGATATTTATAAATTCCGCTCAATGAGAAACGATGCCGAGAAATCTACAGGCCCGGTCTGGTCGCAGAAGAACGATCCCAGAATCACACGTGTGGGGAGATTCATACGCAAGGTTAGAATTGATGAAATACCCCAGATGATCAACGTCTTAAAAGGGGAGATGAGCCTCGTTGGCCCAAGGCCTGAAAGGCCGTTTTTCGTCGAAAAACTCTCGCACGAAATCCCCCTTTATAAGAAGAGACTTAAGGTGCGCCCCGGCGTTACGGGCTGGGCACAGGTTAAACATAAGTACGACGAGACAATTGAGGATGTTAAGACCAAACTGCGCTACGACCTGTTTTATATCGAAAATATGTCGCTCCGCATGGATTTTAAGATTCTTTTCAGAACAGTATTTGTTGTCCTTTTTGGCAAAGGACATTATGAATAAAAATGGAGCTAAAATGAAAATCAATATGGTCGATTTGAAGAAGCAGTATGCTTCTATAAAAGATGAAATAAACGCTGAAATTATGGATGTGGTGGAATCTACCCAGTTCATTATGGGAAAGAAGGTAAGTGACTTTGAATCGGGATGCGCCCGTTACCTCGGTGTAAAACACGCAATCGCATGCGCCAGCGGAACTGACGCCCTTCAGATTGCCATGATGGCTCTGGATATTAAACCGGGTGATGAAGTTATAACAACACCTTTTACTTTTGTCGCTACGGCAGAAACTATCGCTCTACTTGGCGCAGTGCCCGTTTATGTCGATATCCTGAATGATACTTATAATATCGATCCTGCTAAAATTGAAGCCGCAATTACTCCCAGGACAAAGGCTATTATTCCTGTCCACCTTTATGGACAGGCTGTAGATTTAGATCCGATACTTGAAATTGCCAGGAAACATAACCTTTACGTAATTGAAGATGCCGCACAGGCCTTCGGTACAGAATACAAGGGAAAAAAAGTCGGATCGCTCGGAACCATCGGTGCAACCAGCTTCTTCCCCAGCAAGAACCTTGGAGCATATGGCGATGCCGGAATGGTCTTTACACAGGACGACTCACTGGGTGAAAAAATCCGCATGATTGCTGCCCACGGCTCAAAGGAACGTTATGTACATGAACTCCTGGGCCTGAATTCAAGAATGGATGCCCTGCAGGCGGCTATTCTGAACGTTAAACTCAAATATATTGACCAGTGGAATACTGCAAGAGCCAACAACGCCCGCCTCTACAAAGAAAAACTTCAGGAGGCCGATGTTGTAACTCCTTTTACAGCAGACTTCTCTACACACATTTATCATCAGTTCTCTATCAGGGTTAAGGACAGAAAAGGACTCCAGGAATTCTTGTCTTCAAAGGGAATTCCTACTGCCGTACATTATCCTATACCATTGCACCAGCAGCCGGCATTCGTTGATGAGTCAAAGACTTATAACCTGCCTGTAGCGGAAACCGTTGCGCGTGAGATCATCTCACTGCCGATGTACCCTGAACTTACTTCAGAAGAAATAGAATATGTAGCAAATGCCATAACTGAATTCACGGGGAAAAAATAAGCTTTATGGATGGAAAATCAATCGTTATAATCCCGACTTACAATGAACTGGAGAACATCAGCGTGCTCATTCCGGACCTGATGGACCGCTACCCTCATCTTGATATATTGATCGTCGATGACAACTCTCCTGACGGTACGGCAGATTACGTGAAAAAAATGCAGGAAAATAACGGTTGTATTAAACTTATAGAACGCCCGGGGAAAATGGGCTTGGGAACTGCTTACGTGGCCGGTTTCAGGTTTATGCTTGAAAACGGCTACGACTATGCCATACAGATGGACGCCGACTATTCACACGACCCGAAGGAAATTGGAAATTTTTTCCGCGAGATCAGGAATTATGACCTCGTTATCGGCAGCCGCTATATCACAGGCGTTAATGTGGTTAACTGGCCAATGCGCAGACTCCTGCTTAGCTACTTTGCCAGCTATTATACCAGGTTCATAACCGGTATTCCGGTAGCTGACTGCACAGGGGGATTTAAGATGTTCAGACGCCGTGTGCTTGAAACCATTAACCTCCAGGATATCAGAAGTAACGGCTATTCCTTTCAGATTGAAATGAATTATAAGGCCTGGAAGGCAGGCTTCAAAATCAAGGAGATCCCTATTATCTTTATCGACCGCGTAAAAGGCCGCTCTAAGATGAATAAGAAAATCGTACGCGAAGCCGTCCTTATGGTCTGGAAACTTAGATTTAAAAGTATTTTCGGCAGATTATAATTTCAATAATGATAGACCTATCTGTAATTATCGTTAATTTTAACGTCAAAGAGTTCCTGCAGAACCTCCTTGGTTCTATTCAAAAGAGTACCGGCAAGATTTCAACCGAAGTCATTGTTATAGACAACGCTTCCGATGACGGGAGCGTTGAAATTCTGCGAGAAAAATTCCCCTGGGTTAAACTCATTGCCAGCCAAAAGAACCTGGGCTTTGGACGTGCTAATAACCTGGGACTCGAAATCTCACAGGGTAAATATATACTCTTAATAAATCCCGATACTATTGTCCAGGAAGATACATTTCAGAAGCTTATCTCTTTTTTCGAGAAAACTCCCGATGCAGGACTCGCCGGCTGCAAGGTTCTTAATTCCGACGGCACGCTGCAGCTGGCCTGCAGAAGAGGCTTCCCCGGCCCATGGACCTCATTTACGAAGGTTACCGGCCTAAGCAAGCTCTTCCCAAAAAGCCGCCTTTTTGCAAGATATAACATGACCTACCTCGATGAAAACCAAACCTATGAGGTTGATGCAATCTCTGGCGCTTTTATGATGATGAAACGCGAGGTATATGAGAAAGTCGGCGGCTTCGACAGCCAGTTCTTTATGTACGGAGAGGACCTTGACCTTTGCTACAGGATTCAGAAGGCGGGATATAAGGTTTATTATGTGCACGATACACAGATAATCCATTATAAAGGGGAAAGCACAAAACGAAGCAGCATGGATGAAACAAGAGTCTTTTATGAAGCCATGCACCTTTTTGTAAAGAAGCACTTCTCATCTTCCTTTCTCGTGGAAATAATTCTGCGCTTTGCAATTATCGTTCGCCAGCTCTTTGCATTCTTAAATGTCTACAGGCTGGTGGCTCTGGCACTCATCTTCGACTTCCTGTTTTTCGATCTCTCGCTTTATTTTGCGGCACATCTCTATCATTCGCCCCATTGGCATGGCTTCCCGGCAGATACGGTCCTGGGCATTTACACAATCCCGGCACTAATACAAATTTCTATTGCCTTCTCTATGGGAGCTTACAAGAAAGACTCAATTTCTGTGCTGCGCATATTATATTCTATTGTGCTGGGATTTTTTATTCTCTCTTCGGTTACATACTTCCTGAAACAGTACGCATACAGCCGCGCCGTTTTAATTATTACTTATGCGATCCTTTTGTTCATGCTCCCGGCCTGGAGGATTATACTCAAGCTCGGCTTTAAGCTCGGCATGAAAGAAGAGATCTATAAAACCAGAACCCTCATAGTCGGCACAGACCGCCATGCAATAGACCTGGCTAAGAAACTGAAAACCAAACTGACTAGCATACAAAAAATTACGGGACTCATCGGCCTGAACAGAAAAAATGTCGGGGAGAAGATCGAGGGTATTGATGTCCTCGGAAGCCTGGAAAACATCAAGAAGATTATCAGAGAAAGAAAAATAACGGAAGTCATTTTTGCCTCCGGCGAAATGTCTTATAACCAGATGCTTGCCGTGGTTTCAGAATGCCAGGGGGAGAACGTGGACTTTAAGGTGGCCGGAAGTGAACTCGATTATCTGGTAGGCAAGTCATCCATTACAATGCTCGATGAAATCCCGCTGCTCGAGATTTTTTACAACATTTCCACCTTGACCAGCAAAGTAACGAAAAGAATTTTTGACTTTGTACTCACAATTCCGGCTTTGATCTTTATTTATCCTTTCATATATTCGTTCCGGAAAATCGGACATAATAGCAACGATTTTTCAAGATTCGTTCTCGGGCTGCCTGAGGTCCTATCGGGCAAAAAATCCATCGTCGGACCCTTTAGGCAAAGAACTGATACGGATCTTTACCTGGGCCGAAGCGGCCTTACCGGCCTCTGGTATACAGAGGGCATGGATAATCAAGACCGCGACGAAACAATAAAACTTGATATATTTTACGCCAAAAATCAAAATATCTGGCTGGACCTGGAGATTTTGGGCAAAACTTTTAGTAAAATGTTTAGTGGTATGGAGAACTAATGGCTAAAGCAGTATTGGATTTTGAAAAACCAATCTTTGAACTTGAAAGTAAAATAAACGAGATGCGGCAGTATCAGGGTAAACTTGATATTGCGGATGAGATAACTAAGCTTGAAAGAAAGGTCAGAAAGTTGAAAGAAAGCGTTTATGGCGATTTGACTCGGTGGCAGAAGGTCCAGCTGGCCAGACATCCCGAACGCCCTTTTACTCTGGATTATATTTACCTGATGGCAAACGATTTTATTGAGCTCCATGGCGACCGCCAGTGTAAGGATGATAAATCAATCGTTGGCGGATTTGCTAAGATAGATGAACATAAAGTGATGATAATAGGGCACCAGAAGGGGCGGGATACAAAAAGTAACGTATACAGGAACTTTGGAATGCCGAACCCCGAAGGGTACCGCAAGGCTCTGCGCCTGATGAAACTTGCAGAAAAATTTAACCGGCCTGTAATTACAATGCTCGATACGCCGGGGGCCTACCCGGGCCTTGAGGCTGAACAGCGGGGACAGGCCGAGGCTATTGCCCGCAACCTCCTTGAAAT
>JBLMYS010000089.1:0-4275 GCA_050258415.1 Acidobacteriota bacterium
ACTCTTACAGTTCCCTTGCCGCCAGAGAAACTGAGCGGATTATTATTTAACAGCAGTTCCACAGAGCCGGAGTTTCCGAGAATCACCTTGAAATTTCTCCTGGCTTTAATATCTTTTTCTGTGTTAGGCAGAAGATTAAATTCACTAACGCGTGTACTGTCGGCAGTAATCTTGACCCAGGTAAGATCCTTGGTTTTTACCTTTAATGTGAGGCTGTCATTTACCACAGCTGCAGGAGCACTCTGCACCGGGGTGGCAGCTGTCAATGTATCGGCCTTAGGCTTATTGCTTTCAATGTATTCATCATAAGGTTTTTCTGTAACTATTTCCTTTGAAGAATGATGGAAGAACATAAAGTAAGCTGCCACAATGGCAATAAAAAGCAGAATACCGATTCCCGCAACAATCAGATTACCTCTGCCTGACTGTTGAGACATTGATTCGTCTTCAGACAGCGGGGCGGAAGTATCGATAGAAAGATATTCCTTTTGAGGACGTTTTGGGGGCTGAGGCCTTTCCTCCTTAACAGGGTGGTGAGTTTCCTCTTCCTGCCTTTCCTGGTAATCGTGGCCGCTCTTGGCAGCTTCAAACTTGCGTACTACTGCCTCTTCGTCCATACCTACACCGGCTGCATATGATTTTATAAAAGCCTTCAGGTATACCTCAGGCAGCACCTCGAAGTTACCGTTTTCAATTGCCTCGAGGTATTTTATACTTATACGTGTCTTTACGAACATCTGCTGAAGGGTAATTTCCTTCTTCAGCCTGTTTTCCTTCAGTTCCTCTGCTAATTTTCTCATCATTAGTGACCCATGTAATACAACTTTTAATTATTCGTTATTAAAATATTAAAAACTTTTTATAATAGATATGCAATTATGAGAAAAATTGGCAACATTTGCCAGCCAAATCAGCTAACCCTCTCCAGCCGGCATGCAAAGGCACCGTCTATATTATTTACCTGGGGCAGGCTCTGAAGACACCCGTTTTCATCAATCAGCTCCTCCGGAATTATACCGGTATTCCTGCTGATTACAAACTCCGGATGGGAGGAAAGAAACCTGCTTACTATATCAAAGTTTTCATCGGGCTCAATTGTACAGGTGCTGTAGACTATTGCCCCCCCGACTTTAACCAGGGAAGCCGCCTTCTCCAGGAGCTCAGACTGCAGTTGGTTCAGGTTCCTTATGTCAGCCGGGTCCCTTTTCCACTTTATGTCCGGCTTCTTTGAAAGCGTCCCAAGCCCCGAGCATGGGGTGTCCAGTATAACACGGTCAAAAGGCTCATCTTCGTAACTTAATGCATCGGCCTCTACGGTCTTAACATTTGTAATACTGAGGCGTTCAAGATTTTTCCTTAAGGATTTAAGCCTGCTTTCATACTTATCGATAGCGACAATTTCCCCCTCATTGTTCATCAGGTTGGAAATATAGGTGGTTTTTCCTCCCGGGGCGGCACAAAGATCCAGAACACGCATGCCTGGCTTTACATCCAGAAGCCTGCACGAAAACCCCGTGCTTTCATCCTGAATATTAAAGTACCCTTTGGAGAAATACTCCCAGTCCGTAATATTTGTAACCGTTTTAAGCCTGATGAATTCAGGCAGAAACCTCCCCGGAGAGTATTTTAGTGAAACACTATCCAGGAGACTTTTGAATTCTTCAACCGTTGTTTTTTGCGTGTTTACCCTTAAGGAGAGCCCCGGCCTTTCATTATTTGCAATTAACAGCTTTTCAGTTGCCTCCGGACCGAACCTTGCCAGCCAGCGCTTCACCATCCAGAGTGGGTGGGAATAGTAGACGCTTAGGTAAAGTGCTAAATCCTCCTTTGGATCGGGATAACGGATTGCATCCTTGCTGCGTATGATGTTTCTTAAAACAGCATTAATAAGACCTGCGTATTTCTGACCCTGAAGCCTTTTTATCAGCTCCACAGCCTCATTAACTGCCGCATAGGCGGGAATTTTGTTTAAGAACAGAATCTGATAAGCTGCCACCCGGAGTGTATTTTTTACGTTCGGAACACTTTTGGAGAACTGCCCCCTGAAAAAGCTGTTTAATATCCAGTCGATCCTGCCGCTCCAGCGGCATACACCGTGCACTATCTCATACAGGAGAGCTTTATCCTGCCCCGAGAGCCCGGAGGTCTTCATTTCGTTTTCAAGGAGCTTTTCCAGATAGGCATCCGTGCGGTCAATTCTGTTTAACACCTTGCCCGCAATGCCTCTTACACCCGCATACAAATCAGGCTTTGCCTGATCTTCCTCTTGTACCATATATTGTAGAGTTTTCCTTCCGCAGATTATTCCGTAGGAGAACTGATTAAAGCCCCTTCCGGAGAATAGAATTAAAAATCAAAATTTAACACACAAATATATTAATAAGGATAACCTTTTTTCCTTCTTTCTTTAGTGGTTAAATCAAAAATTTTCCTAAAAAGTTTCTCATCCTGCTCCGTCATGTTGTAATCCCGCCTTTGCATGGCGCGCCTTGCGGTTTCAATCGACCTTTGCAGGTCGTAAGTCGTTACGGCATCACTCCCGCCCCAGGAAAAAGAGGGGAGATACTTTGCCGGGAAACCAGCTCCAAAGATGTTGCAAGAATAACCTACAATTGTGCCTGTATTAAACATCGTATTAATGGCGGTCTTTGTATGGTCACCCATTATAGCGCCAAGAAACTGCGTTCCCGAGTCAACAACCTCACCGTTAACGTAAATTTTAACCGACCCGTAATTGTTCTTTAGATCACTGCAGTTCGTATCGGCACCTATATTGACCCAGCTGCCTAAGTATGCATGCCCCATAAAACCTGAATGCTGCTTATTGGTATAAGGGAGTATTATCGTATCTTCTACTTCACCGCCGACTTTGCAGATTTTGCCTATACTGACATTATCGTAAATTCTTGCGCAGCTTTTAACCTGGCTGCCTTCACCTATATAAACCCCGTCTTCTATTACGGCGTTAGCCGCAATAACGGCATTCTTATCTATATATATCGGCCCTTTTTCAGCATCCAGCACCGCACCGGGCTTTATCTCGGCCCCCTCATCAATAAATATATTCTCTTTTTCCAGCAAATGGGCGCCTGGATAGACTTTACCCAAAATTCTTTCTTCTTTATCGCGAGTAAGTATTTCAAAATCGCAGAGGAGCTGCTGGCGGTTATTTGTTATTAGATCCCAGATGTAATCGATGTGCTTGATTTCCACCTGCTCGGCCGGAATGCCGTCAAAGTCGGCCATCGAGAACAGGTCGAAAAGGTTCCCTTTGAGCTCCTGTAGCTTCGGGCCTGAAACCCGGGCTGCAATGATGGTCCCTTTGTTCAGATAAAGCCTGTTTCCCGAGTCCTCTATCGGAATCTGACTGAGCATGTCGGGAGGCGCCAGAATGCGGCCATTTACAAAAAGACACGCGTCGTCATCAATTTTATTTACGTCCACACTGGGATTTTTGGCTTTTACAACCGGTTCAAGATACTGCCTGCAATGAAGCGAGTATTTGACGCCCGGATAGGCGCGAAGTATTTTCGCCCTCAGTGAATTAATGCCGCAGATGAGATCGTACGTAGGCCTTGAGTAGATCAGGGGTTCCAGCCTGTCAAAATATATATCCTCGAAAATGCATAACTGCATATGGCACCCTCATTAATTCTGTGAAATTGTATTTTAATTAAATATACTCACACCGATATGAATAATGCCAGACGAACAGGATTTTTAATGCTCTAGCGGAAAATGCAGAAACCAGTGGACATTAGGTAAAATGGCTTCAAAGCACCAATTTTATTCAAAGTCAGATGGAAAAACTGCAAAAATTGAGAGACGTGACAGGATCAGCTGCTATAAAGGAATATGTGAGCTCTTTAACGGAAAAAATTTTTCCGTTAAAGAAACCCGCGAAAAGATGTTATTTTGCTGCTGTTTTAGCGTATTTTCTGTTGAATCTTTCAACTCTACCGGTTGAATCGATGAGTTTCTGCTTTCCGGTAAAGAACGGATGGCAATTTGCGCAAATTTCAAGTTTTATGTCACCGGCTGTTGAGCGGGTTGTAAAAGTATTGCCACATACACAACTTACAGTAGCTTTTTTGTATGAGGGATGAATTCCTGCTTTCATATTGTACCTTGCCTTCTAAAAAATTTATCTACAAATATAAATAAGACTAATGTTAAATTCAATTCTTAAAAAGGGTTAAGCCTTAATTATTCTTCCACTTCTTTAGGTGCCTTTGTGGGAATATCCAGCTCTTCCATTTTCCTGTATAAAGAAGA
>JBLMYS010000090.1:0-38026 GCA_050258415.1 Acidobacteriota bacterium
GCCTCAAAACGGCGGAAGCCCGTCATTTTGAGGCTTGTAATTAAATCACTTTAGCAAGTATACTACCAATTACTTCAGGAGTATCAGTTTTTTGGCATCCCTGAACTGGCCTGCCTGCAAAATATAAATATAGATCCGAATAAATTATCAATAAATGCGCTGGAAATAGAAGAAATCTCCGGATCAAAACTTATCCTTTTACCCATTATTAACGTCAAGCTGATTGGTTGATATCTTTCTTTATTCTTTTTTAAAATTGATGATGCTGCCATCATTATATACTGCATTTAATCCGGAAACTTCATTGTTACTCTTAATAAATTTTATGCGGAATTGATCACTGCCTTCAACCATGAAATAATCGCTCGAAATGGCGCGCATTCTCCTTTTCTTCCGTCCCTTGTACTGGTAATACAAACCCCCATTTTCAAAGTATATGTTCCTGTTACCGTACCTGCCGGAATATGCCTGCATTAAATTTTCAGGCACCGAAATGGAATTGCGCAGGGCGGCAAGACCATCTATGCACCACTGATATTTATTTTTAACAGTTTCATTCTTAGCTCCATCTTTAAGTTTTTGTAAGAGATAGCTATGGGCAATGTCCAGAGAACTATCTGAATCTGTTTCTATATCAGGCTTTATTCCTGCTCCTTCCCATCCTGCCATATCATATGAAAATATCTTTTGCCAGGTCGGAATGCGAAGTATATAGTCCCCATATAAAAGAATATCACTGACGGGATTTTCTGCTCCTGCAGTTGTTTCACCCATAACAGAAGTGTTTTTACTGAAATGTTTCATTATATCAGCAAACGCTTCCGCTGCCGAAGCAGTTGATTTAGAGGTAAGAATAACTAGGGGAATATTAGTAAGCCTTTTTCCCGGAACGTACGCCAAAAGCTTTGATGTAGAATATGAATTGTCTGAAGTTGAGCGCATAACATTAAGTGTGAGGTCATCAATGTTGTTAATGAAATAACTTGCAAGAAAAGTCACCATCTCGTCCCATCCGCCGCCGTTCCTGCGCAAGTCGATGATTAGTCCGTTGCAATTAGAAAAGAAGCCCATTGCGGCTACTGCAGTTTCTCCGGCATACTTTAAGGAAAAAAATGTCTGCAGATTCAGGTAACCAATATTGCCGTCAAGTATGCTTAATTCCTTAAAACCATAGTTGCTCCAACGTTCAGATTCCGAAGTCAGATCAGCATATGATTCCCCTGAATCTACAGAATCATTTTCCTTTCTGAGTTCAGCCGCAGCCAGGGGGTCGTATATGATCCCAAGATGTCCGTCTTTACTTGAGGACTCAAGGTCGTTATTTAACTGCTGAACGAATTCAGAAAGTAAAGTGGAACTTGAGTATTTCCCTTTGCTGTAATAATCAAGAATATCACGGACTGTTTTCTTCCCTGCTTCCGGGATTGGATACAATTTCACAAGCTTTGAACAGAGAGTGTCAATAATTTCCTTTTGCCGGGATCCGGATACTTTTTCCTGCGAGAATGAGTCGGAACTAAATATGGACAAAGAAAACAATATGAAACAGAAAACGGGAATTACAAGTGTTCTGCCATACAAATTCTTTGGAGTGTTCTTCGTTGACATAAACCTGCTCCTATCCAAAAAATGGTTTATCTAAACTTAGTCAAATTGCGGATTATTCTAAAGCAATCTTCACTTTCTTTAGATCTATCAGAAGTGAAGATGCATCTTTCCAATTTATGGAAATATCCTTATTTTGCAGCAGAAGGGAATAAATCAGCAGAAATTATAAAAGGAGAACTTGAAATGAAGCAATGGTACGAGTTACTCTTCGAAAACTACGCAAGGAAATACGACCAGGAAAACTTCACTCAGGGCACATTGGGCGAATGCGATTTCCTTGAAAAAGAAATAAGCTGCAATAAGAGCCTGAAAATCCTGGACATAGGCTGCGGTACCGGGCGCCATTCGATTGAACTTACCAGAAGAGGTTATAAGGTAACCGGCGTGGACCTGTCGGACTCCCAACTTGCACGGGCCCGGGAAAAAGCTAAAGAAGCCGGGCTGAATATCGACTTTAGGAAAGAAGACGCTCGAAATCTCCCTTTTGAAAATGAATTTGACCTGGCATTAATGCTCTGCGAAGGCGGATTCCCGCTTATGGAAACTGACGAAATGAATTTCGAGATTCTGAAAAGCGCTGCCCGGGCTCTTAAGAACGGGGGCAAATTCATCTTTACAACCTTAAATGGTCTATTCCCGATATTTAATTCTATTGAGGAATTCTGTGCATCGGCCTCTGAGGAAGGCAATGCCGTCTATAGAAAGAACACTTTTGATATTCTGACCTTTCGCGACCACAATATTACAATTGTGGAAGATGACAATGGCAATAAAAGAGAGCTCGTCTGCAACGAAAGATATTATATACCAAGTGAAATTACATGGCTCCTTAAGTCGCTGGGTTTTAAGAAAATTGACATATACGGGGCAAAACTTGGTGCATTCTCCAGAAATGACCGGCTTACTATTAACGATTTTGAAATGCTTGTCATCGCAGAAAAATGTGAGTAATAGGAGTTTACTAACAGATTATTCAATATTTTACCACAACTAAAATTTCCCGAAAATAATAAACAGGTGGTGCCGCTATGAAAAAACTAGTCCTGTTTTCATCTGTAATTCTGGCTTTATCGTTTTTTTCATGTAACAAAAGCAACAATACAGAACCCGTGGCCAATCCTCCGGCTGAAGCCTTTAACCCGGCTAAAATTTCAATTGATTCTTTGTTTAGGACTGTTTCCGAATTAAGCGGTGAAACAAGCGTTAGTATCCTTGGGGTTAATTATACTATCTTATCACGCAGCCGGAAATTAGAAGGAAATAGTAAGGCGGCTGAATATCTGAAATCCAGACTTAAAAGTTTGGGACTCAGTATAGTAGACCAAAGGTATAGTTCTACCGGACGGAATATTATTGCAATACAGCAGGGGGAAGACAAGGAAAACTATTTCATATTCTGTGCTCATTACGACTCTTTTCCTGACAGTGCTCTTTCTCCGGGAGCCGACGATAATGCTAGCGGATGCTCTGTTGTCCTCGAAGCGGCACGTCTTATCTCCAAACTCAAACCGAAGTATTCTGTAATCTACGCTTTATGGGATGAAGAAGAAGCGGGCTTGGGAAGCCAATATTTTGCCGACTCGGCATTTACGGCTAAAATGAAGATCAAATGTGTAATGAATCAGGATATGATCGGATACGATGAGAACAGCAGCAGACTGGCTGCTTTATATCAACCTATGGAATATGGCTCAGTCCAATATGGAAATATTATAAGGGACATCAATACCCGGTATGGATATGGCATTAATCTAATACCAAGAACTTCTTCGGCTCCATCAGATGATACATTTTTCTGGGGAAGAGGATTTACTACAATTGCTATGAGCGAAAAACTAATGTCTTTTGATGATCCTCAGGATACTTTGACTAACTTTAATAAATATTACCACAAAAGCAGCGACAGATTGGATAAATTTGATAAAACTTATTTCGGAAATATGAGCAAACTTGCAATTACTTCATTTGCTAAAATGATAGGATTGGATTTAGCTGCATCTAAATAGAAGAGGGTTAAAGTTCAGAAATGGTGGCAGTTTAATCCGTTTTGCGGACGCAAATAATAATGCCTCAAAAACAGCGAAACATTCCCGTTTTTGAGGCATGACTTTTATGGGTGATTCAGGACATTGAGCTGTTCTCAACCAAACTGGCAGAGTTTTGGACTGGGACACCTGTTGCCATAGCATAAGCCTTTGCCGCCTCGGTGACAGGGCTTAAAGAATCATGCAATGTGTTATATGTGCCCTCAGTCAGTATTTCGCCCGCAATCTTTTTAATGAGAAGTAATGCAGCTTTCGTAACAGATGCACCCAGACTCAGGCGGGCTACACCAAGTTCCTCCAGTTCTTTAACTGAAGGGGGAAGAGAGGGCGCATTGGTTGGGTTTGCAAGAATATTTATCGGGGCGGCAATTTCCTTAACCAATACTGAGATGTCATCTCTTGACCATATGCCGGGAACAAAAATGCAGTCAGCCCCCGCCTCACGGTATCTGTTGCCCCGTTCAATAGCCTGCTTCATACGGCTTGCCGGGGCTCCGGAATTGGTTAAAAAAACATCTGTCCTTGCGTTTATGACAAGATGAAATCCCAATTTGTCCGAAAGTTTTCTGATTGCCTGCAGCCTTTGACAGAATTCAGGGATCTCAACTAACTCTGGACTGAGATCAACACTGTCTTCAATATTAATTCCTACTATTCCGGTAGCAATAATTTTACCTATGCTGAATAAAATTTCATCTATGTTGTTGCCATAACCCCCTTCAATATCTGCCGTAACGGGGATTGTTACCCTGCTTGCTATTTTTGCAATTGCATCCAGCATTTCGCTAAATGGGATCTTCTGACAGTCAGCATAGCCTAAAGATGCTGAAACGCCCATGCTGGTCGTGGCAACAGCCTTAAAACCTGCAGCTTCAATCATCTTAGAGCTCCCGGGATCCCACGAATTAAGAAGCACAAGAATTTCCTTCTCGGTGTGAAGCTTTAAGAATGTTTCGGCCTTTGTTTTTTGTTCCTGAGTAACCATAGCTTATTCTCCTTCCTTTATTAAAGAGAATATAATAAAATTTCAATTGGTAGTCGTGGCAGAACAGGAGTACAAGCATAATAGCCGGGATTAGCTTTGACTTTTAGATCAGTCCGCCCGGAAGCCCGGCGTAAAGACTGCTGCCGTTTGATCTAAGTTAGCAATAATTCTCTTACGGTGAATAAGAATAATCAAATGGAAGCTGATCAGCCATCCGGAGCCCTTTCCAGTATCCGTCTAAAACAAATACGTTATTCGAATTCCCATAGAGGTCAATTGTAATTACACTTCCGAGAGGTCTAATGTAGCTGACTTTTGAATCTCTAAAAAAGTCTACTTTAAATACTTTGTCGGTTTTGAAAATAAACTGTTCGTTTTCTTTGTCATAGCTAAGCATTAAATCTTCGGCTACAATACTGCGCCATTGTGTTATAGATGCAAGCTTTGGATCTTTAGTATAAAGCCTGAATTGATTAGCTGCAGATTTATCTATCAAAGAGAATAGAAAATGTTTCTGGGATCCCAGGTAACAGTCCTTTCTATTCTCTTCCCATAATTCTTTCTGATCGTCATCTTCCGGGGTGAGCTCTTCAAATTTGCAGTGATAGTAATATCTTAAGAGATCCTTTTTATTAAATGAAAAAGAATCTAATATTACTTTTAATCTGTAACCAAGAGCCATATTATTAATTATTATTGTGCTGTCCGTAAACGCATATAAAGTGCCGGTATTATCATCAACTCTAAAGTTAATCACTTCAGGATTTACAATTATAGTCTCTCTGGAATTATTGGTTTCGCCCAGAAACTGCTTCTTAAATAGCTTTATATATTCCTCCCAATCATCTGGAATTTTGGCTTCAATCCTGACCTCGTTAAGCAAAATAGCTTTTTGTTTTAATTTGATATTTAACTCAATAGATTCTGCCTTATGGGCCTTGATGCTAATCTTTTGCAAATCAAACCCAATGGAACTAACAATCAAGTCGTAAGTTCCATATTTCGAACTTATTAATACAAATTCACCATTTTGATCTGTTGAGGTCCCAATGGTTGAATTTTCTAAGAACACTGCTGCTGATATAATGGGAGATCCTGTTTCTGATTCAACTACTTTCCCTTTAATGATGAAATGAATTTGATCGGTCTGCGCCAGGCATGCGGCTGAATATATAATGTAAAAGGAAACCAGATAGCAGAAACTGTTCATGACCATTTCCTTAATTATATTCTATTGTTTAGAGTTAAAATACAAATTAAAGAATTTAAAAGCATGTGATTATATTTACAGAGATAAAGTTTAATAAACGAATGATATCAAATTAAGATTCAGATAGGACTGACTTTTGAACAGTCATGAGTGCATTAGGTGAGGAAAATTAAAATTACGCAAATCAAAATTTAAGGCTGGATATTGTTTTGAATATGGACAACAGGTTCTCCAAACTCCGGGTTTGTCAAGCCCCGGAGTAAGTACAACTAATAAGTTCATAACTCATGTGAAATGGGGTCTAAGGTTTTTTTTGTAACATCTTCTTCTTTTATGCTGACGGTTTTCAAAAAATCTCCATTGGGCCTGTACCTTTGAATTTACCTCGAGCTCTCTGTTTGTTTCCACCTTTTCAATTTTATTTTTGACAAATACTTTATTTACTTCGTGTATCAGTATTGCATTAATACCTTTATTCTGCATCTCAGGGCTAACGGCAGTAAGATACAGATCCGCCTTTTTATTTTTTTTTATCGCTTTTAAGATGTGGATAAAACCAAAAGGGAACAACCTGCCCCTGCTCTTTCGGAGGGCCTTGGATAAAGATGGCATTGTAATTCCGAAGGCTACAACTTTATTGTTGTTGTTGAGCACAACGGGAACGTACTCCGGCATAATATAGCCGAAATATTGTTTTACATACATATTAATCTGTTTCTCTGAAAGTTCAACAAAGCCATATAGATCCTTGTATGCTTCATTAAGCAAGGAAAATATTTCCTGAGCATACGGAAGCAGCTCTTTTGCCTTCTTAACTCTGAGCACCCTAAGATTGTTCCTTGTCAGGGCTATTTGCGCTATTCTTTGTACCGTCTCATTTACTTCAGAGTTCATTGTAACTTCATATTCAACCCAGTCGGCCTCTTTTACATAACCTGATTTTTCTATGTGCCCGGCATAATATGGAAAATTATATATTGCTCCCAAAGTGCCTTCTTCTTCAAAACCCTCGATTAATGTTCCCTCACCATCCATATCTGTAAAACCCAGCGGGCCATGAATACAATTCATACCACTTGCCTTTGCCCAGTCTTCGGCTGCAGATAAGAGTGCCGAAGATACATCCTCGTCGTCAATAAAATCAAACCATCCAAAGCGTGCAGCTTTTGCGTCCCACTTTTCATTATACTTCCTATTAATAATACAGGCTATTCTTCCTGCTATTTGCCCGTTCTTAAAAGCCAGCCAGTATTTAGAATCGCAGAAATCGAAGGCTGGATTTTTATCCCTTCTTAGGGAGAAAAGTTCATCTGAACGGATTGGAGGAACCCAGTACTTATTCCCATCGTATAAATTATATTGAAATGAAACAAACTGTTTGAATTCATTTAAGCTATTAACTTCTTTTAGCTCAATCCGGTTATTCATATACTTTAGATGTCCTTATTGTTCTGATTATTTAAGTCCATGGTTTCAACAGAGCGAAACAAAATAATAATTATCTCTACCTGTTCAGAAATTGTCCTTGCGAATTTAATTATATTCTGCATTATTCTAAAGCTTTCTTTACTTATTTTACATAAATTATTCATCCCCGATCAGTGGTGGGGTAGTGGATTGTATTAGTAGAGATGCAAAATATAATTATAAAATCAGGCGGACTCTTAAACAGTTGCAACTAGTAAGGCTGGTAAAAGATATTTCATAACTCTGAACCCGGTTTACCTGCTTTCTGTAACATATGCAGTGTTATTTCACTTTCGCATAACTATTCCTTTACAAATACACATATTTATATGCATATTAAGAGTAAAACGCTTTCAGACATTAAACTCTTGAGGATATAATTACATGAGGAAAATAATTGTTTTATCATTTATTACATTGGATGGTGTAATGCAGGCCCCCGGCGGGCCTGAGGAAGATACATCCGGAGGTTTTGAATATGGCGGCTGGACTGCCCCTTACCACGATGAAGCTTCCGGCATGATCATGGAAAAACAGCTGAAACCTGCGGATCTCCTTCTGGGCAGGAAAACTTATGAGATCTTTGCTTCCTACTGGCCTGAACATGCGGACTATTGGCCGGGTATTAACGAGGTCACAAAATATGTCATGAGCACAACCATGACAAAATCAGACTGGAAAAACTCAGTCTTTCTTAAGAGCCTTGCAGATATTGAAAGGCTCAAAAATTCAGAAGGCACCGACATCAAAGTCTGGGGCAGCAGCAGGCTTGTTCAGCTATTGCTTAAGCACGATTTAGTGGACGAACTCTGGCTCAATATTTTCCCGTTGACACTTGGAAAGGGGAAGAAACTCTTTGATAACGGCACGATTCCGGCAGCATTTACATTAGTGGAGAGTACAGTTACACCAAACGGAGTAATTTTTGTCAACTACAAGCGGGCCGGGGAAGTCAAAACGGGTACTGTTGGAGCTTAAGGCGCTCTAAACTGTTAAGGATTCTACGTTTATGACGGTTTTATCAGCATAAATTTCTTTGCGGATGTAGAATCACCTAAATCCAAACCTCCGGATATTCAGGATTGCAGGCTGAATACCCGGAGGTTTTTTGAAAATATTACTTCAACAACATCAGTTTTTGAGTTGCAGTATAGCCACCGGCTTTTAATTGATATACGTACACACCGCTTGGCAGGTTTGCTGCATTCCATGTTATTTTATAATTTCCTGCAGGTCTTTCCTCATTAACAAGAGTTGCTACTTCTCTTCCCAGAATATCATAAACCTTTAGTGTCACTAATGACTGATGACCAATGGCAAATGATAAAGTGGTAGTTGGATTAAATGGATTTGGATAGTTTTGAAATAATTCCATTTTAGCTGGCACTTGGTTAACCTCTTCATTAATACCAGCGACCATTTTTTCAATTATGAATCCTCTGGCCTCTCCCTGGTATTTCTGTGGCATAAGAGCATTTGTAAGGACTTTTTCTACAGCAAATAGATAATTGCCCTGCTCATTTAGACCTCCCTCAATCAGTGTACTTATCCATTCCGAGGAGTCGGTATATTCTCTAAAGCCATAATAGGCGCCTTCCCATTTGTTTCCCTGGCCGTTGATTATAAAGGTTCCCCAGGCAGGACCCTGCCCTAGGGTGTCAAGGATTGCACTATGGGTTAATGTTCCGGGACCATTACAGCGCGATTCATCACTTATAAACTGGATCTGCATGTTCATCCCTTTCACTATAGTAAGTCCGTCAATCATTTCCATAGTATCGGGGGGAGTAAATGCCGTTGGTGTATCTACAGCAAAGAAGGGCGTTGCTTTTAGAGCATTTCCCATCTGGGATTGAACTGGTTCAAGTATAAAGCACGTTGCTTCACCTTTGAATGTTTGCGGCATGGGAGTATATGTACGAACTGTTTCTACAGAGAAAAAATCATAATTTCTTTTATCTTCTCCAACTCCTTTACCTGCAAACTTAAGTGCAGTTGTCCATTCCGAGGTGCCGGTCATTCTTCTATACCCGAACCACAACATATCCCATTTGCATCCTTCGCCATTAAGTGCAGCGGTTCCCCACATTGGACCCTGCTCAAGGGTATCAGAGATAAAACTAGTAGTTACAATTGCCACACCATTTAAACGAGGTTCATTGCTTATAAATTGATCTTGCCCCTTTATGTTTTGGACAATAGTCAGACCTTTGAGCATTTGAACTGTTCCCGGGTCAATCACCGTCATTGGAGTATCTACTGCAGCGAATTTTGTTGCCTGGAAAGGTTGATTGTAGTAAATCATAGCGATCAGCCTTTTGATTAACTCCGGCGTTCCATCCTTACGGCCCGTTATGACTGCCTCTCCCGGGCACGTCCCGGAAGTAATTATATTCCCATCCTGAACAACGCCTGGGCCCATGTAAATGCCGTCGGAAATCAAGTTTTTATATTGGGGGGGCATCGCAAATCTCTTGCCCTTCAAAACACCTGCTGCATCTAAAATCAGAACAGCAGAAACCTGTGCGGCGATCGGCTTCCCGAGTGCAGCCGCTTTTTTTACAAGCTCCACAATTTCGGGCTCATTGGTTTTGGGATCAAAAGAGCCTGAAGCCATGCAGGGTATTACTAAGCCGGCATAGTCTTCCACTTTGACGTCTGCTAATTTTAAGTCCGGGGTTAATGTTTCGCTACCCGCTTTTAGGGTCTTTCCTGAAATTGAAGCGACGACTACGTTATAGCCCGCTTCTTTTAGCATACTAATCATCACGCTGACTTCATTTTTCAGCATGAACTCCAACATGAGAGATGAATCTCTTGCGATCAGGAGTACTTTGGTATCAGACTTCTGTCTCAGTATAGATGCCTGAGCCTGTTGCAAGCCAACTGTCAAATTCAGCAAAATGATCAAGAACAAAACGGTCTTTTTCATATTTACCTCCTTATAATTAACACAATAGGGCATAAATCAGCATCAAAATTGCCAGTTCTGCAATTACAATTAAGATGTTGATAAGTAAAGTGAGATATTTTTCCCGCCTCTTAATGGATTCAAGACTGCCTTTCATACAAATCAGTAAATAACGGGGAAAAGTAGTCTTTCAGAAAGAAATAATCTGTCACAGTTGTGTCAATTTGTAGCGGTGGTGTTGCAAAAACAGGTTATATTCCAGCTTTGCTGACAAATTCCGAAGGAAGGCTATCGAATTGCTTGTGAAAGGCTTTCGTAAAATGAGAATGGCTGCTGAATCCAACCTCAAGGGCAATTTGTGTGATACTTAATCTTTTTTCAAGTAGCATTTGGGCGGCTTTCTTTAACCTGAAGGATGTTAAAAATTCCCGGGTCGCTAGACCGGTTATCGCTTTCAGCTTACGATGCAATTGACTTCGGCTTACAAACATTTCTTTGGCAAAAGCTTCTGAATCGAATTCAGTGTTTGCAAGATTCTTTTCAGCAAGCTTAATTGCTTTGTTAAGAAATTCATTATCGAGTGAATTTGTTGTTATCGATTCCGGAGTAACTTTTATTTCTCTGGAAAATTTTTCTTTTAATCGCTTCCTTTGCTCTAAAAGATTTTTTATACGGATTAAAAGTTCTTTAGATTCAAAGGGCTTAGTCAGATAGTCATCAGCACCCGTTTCCAATCCTTCAATTTTACTGTCACTGGATGCTTTGGCAGTTAAAAGCACTACCGGTATATGAGAAGTTTCCCAGTTCGTTTTTAACCTTTTGCAGAATTCTATTCCATCCATTACAGGCATAAGGATGTCACTAATAATTAAATCAGGCATTTCTTCGGCAGCAATTACTAATCCTTCCTCGCCATTCTCCGCTTCCAATAGATGGAAAAACCATCTGCCGTTTGTATCCATTTGTAGAGGATGCCTAATGTTCAGTGAATCGGTAAACTCAAACGTCGATGAATTCAGGATATCGGATAAATACTTCCTTACATCTTTTGAATCCTCCACTATTAATATTGAATCACAATCAGAAGGACTTATTTTAATGCATGTTTTTCCCTTTAATCCTTTATCTTCCGTTGCAATAGCTGATTTAGTATAAGGAGTAATTTTTTGGCTATCTGCCTCTTCCTGAATTTTTTCATTCTCTTCGAGATAATCTCCTAAAGGTATCATTACAGTGACTTCAGTCCCTTTATCAATTTCACTTTTTACAGAAATTTCCCAGTTGTGAAGCTCAATCAGTTCTTTTACAAGGGCCAGACCGATTCCTGATCCACCGAAGGCTCTGCGTAATGAACCATCTGCCTGATAAAACCTGTCAAAGATTTTCTCCAGTTGATCTGCAGGAATCCCGATTCCGGTATCTTTTATTTTTACTTCTGCTTCATTAGTAATTTTGTTTTTGAGAATATCTATTGAAACACGGCCGCCCTCATTTGTAAATTTAACTGCATTGGAAAGAAGATTATTAATTATCTTTTCGAACTTATCGCGATCAATCCATGCACATAACTTATCTTCAGGACAGTTAAAGATCAGAGTTATATTTTTTTCCTTTGCTAATGGGTCGAAAGCTGAAGCAATTCCGCACAAAAGAAAAATTAAATTTTCCTGTTTGGCTTTTAATGGTATTGAAGCAGACTCGAGCCTGGACATATCAAGCAGTTGATCAATTAATTCCTGAAGCTTCTGGCTGTTTCGCAGAATCATTTTTAGTTGTTCAATCTCCTCATCTGCGCTTCCATTCAACTGGTTATTTATCAATTGCTCAACTGGCCCTTTAACTAACATCAATGGTGTTCTGAATTCATGGAAAAGATTGGTAAAGAAGCGGGATTTTAAGTTTTCAAGCTCTCTGCTCTTTTTTGCCTCAAACTCTTTAATTTTAAGCTCATTCCTGAGTTCTCTTCGGCTATTCTGCAATCTAAAAATTACGTAAAAGGTCAAAATAATGAGAAAAATATAACCCAGATAAGCCCAGGTTGTCTTCCACCAGGGAGGATTTATTATTGATGCTGCGTTCTTACTCGAAATCCCATCGCTGTTCGTGGTTTTAACCTTAAACACATAACTGCCTGAGCCTAAATTTATGTAAGTGATAAATTGCCGTGTTTCATTGTAATTCCAGCCTTTATCCAGTCCTTCTGTTCCAAACCATGAAAAGCCGGGATAATCCTGCAGAAGGCAGGTAATAACATTGTCCGATAAACCGTTCTCAATGGAAAGCTGGCCGAAACGGACTTGCTGAGAAGTAATTTTCCCTGCCAAAATAAAAAAGATAAGGGATATTAAAATATTTTTGCCCATTTCTAATCCCTTAGAAATAAACATTTGTAAGAATATATTCTATATTTATAAGAATGGAAAGTGCAGAGTTTTAGTGCCTGCCTTATACTCTATAACTTTTAACTTAAATATTACTGCTAAATGCTTTATTTTGCGGATAATAAAATCTCTCGATAAAAAATCAGAAGGGAAGCAATTGAAATGGCCATATATGCTGCATTCTTAAGGGCAATAAATGTAGGCGGGCATATTGTTAAAATGGATCACCTGCGCAGCTTGTTTGAGGAGATGGGGTTTTCAGATGTTAAAACATTCATTGCAAGCGGGAATATTATTTTTAATTCCAACGGAAATAATGTAAGTACACTTGAACATAAAATTGAAAAGTCATTAAATGAAGCTCTGGGCTATAACGTGGCAGTCTTTATAAGGCTAATAAGTGAACTTCCGGAAATCTCCGAGTGCAGGCCATTTAAGGTTGAAAGAGTTGGTAATGAAATGGCAGGCAGTTCGATCTATATAGGATTCTTAAAGGATGAGCCCGCTGAAAGCGTAAAAACCAAATTAATTTCATTACAGACGGAAAGTGAGAAATTCCGCTTCGGTGGCAAAGAACTTTACTGGTTTTGCAGGATAAAATTCAGTGATTCTGCCTTTTCCGGACCTTTACTTGAAAAGATTCTCGGAATGCAGATAACCCTGCGTAATTCGACAACAGTAAAAAAAATGGTTTCGAAATTTATGTAAAATATACTCTGCCCGAACGTAATACCCTAAACGCAATATGTCCTATATCATGTAATGAATTGCATATATATTCGACGGATATGAAAACGGCATTGCCCTTAATTCTTCTGTACTGATCCTGAATCTGATTGCAGCTGCAAACAGATTTATAACTTCTTCTGAATTATGACCAAGCAGGTGTGCGCCTATTATCCTTCCTGTACTTTCCTCCTCCAGAACCTTAAATGCCGAATGCTTCTCAGCGATTCTTCGCGAATTATACCAGCCGGATGTCTCGGCAAAGTTTTTTTTGTATTTTATTCCCTCGTCAGCTGCTTCCTTTTCATTCAGCCCCACACTTGCCATAGTAGGAGTAGTAAACACTACAGAGGGAATACCGGTATAATCGGGCTTTGTTTTGTTGCCCTCAAGAAGGTTCCGTGCTGCAATTTCCCCTTCCATTGTTGCAACCGGCGAAAGCGGGAATCCCTTGCTTTGTGTTGCGTCGCCAGCGGCATAGACTATGGGATTGCTTACACTCTGAAGAAAATCATTTACTATTACACCTTTCTTGTCCCGCTTGACATTCCCTTTTTCAAGCATCATTCCTTCCAGATTTGGAACCCTTCCTGCTCCATGAACAACCATTTCTGCTGAAAGGACCTTTTCTTCTCCGTTTTGCTTTACTTTTACATCAAGAAGACCCTTATTTTTTTCTATTGCTGTTACTTCAGAATTCAACAATATCTCAATACCGGACTCTTTGGAGCTTTCCATTAAAATATCCACCAAATCAGGGTCAAATCGTCCAAGCGGCCTTTTCCCACGGTGAATAATTCTCACCTTAGCTCCTGCCCTTACGGCTATATGAGCAAATTCAAATGATATGTAACCGCCGCCAATAAAGATTATGCTACCGGGGAGTTTTTTTAAGGATAGGAACTGATCGCTGTAGGTTAAATATTCCTTGCCTTCAATATTAAGATCTGAAGGTTTTGCGCCATTTGCCAGCAGAATATGCTCTGCCAAAACAGTATCATTCCCTATTTTAATTGTGTTTTCATCCTGAAATTCTGCTCTCCCATGGTATGTCCTTACGCCTGCAGTCTCCATTGTCTTTTCAGTGTACTGAGGCACCGGATCAGTAAAAGTGCTTTTGAAGCTCATCAGTGAAGGCCAGTCGAGCCTTGCATCGTTAATTATACCGTTGCCTTTCATTCTCCTTGTCCAGTCAACAAGATACGCGGCGCCAACAAGAACCTTTTTGGGATCGCAGCCTCTTTGTGCACATGTGCCGCCATATGGGCGTTCATCCGCAATGGCTACCTTCCACTCAGCTTTCCGGCACCTTAGCGCGGCAGTCTCTCCTGCGAGCCCTGTACCAATTACCATTAGATCATAATCTGTTTTCATTGTATTCCCCAAAAAATTGAATTGTTAAATCTAGTATTATCAATGCGGAGAATACTTTCAAGCCTATTATTGAATGATGAAAAATGGCAATTATGAAATCAAGATTTCAGACCTGATGTATTTTTGAACAGGTACAACCGGAAATAAATCTGTTTTATTTTTGAAATTATGGTTAATTTATTCATGATCATATCTTAACATGGAAATTACATGCTGCTAAAGATAGCCTTAAATGGGGCAAGACCAAAAGCAGAAAGTGAATATTTGCCACATTCACTAAATGAAATAGAAAGAGAAGTAACTCTTTTATACCAAAACGGATGTAAAGTATTTCACATCCATAGTTATGGATCAAATGGGAGAGAAAGTCTCAGGCCCGGGGATGTCGATAACCTGGTATTAAGAGTAAAGAACATTTCTGCCGATATAATGTTTGGAATCAGTTCCGGTGACTGGATTGAGCCCGACCTGGAAAAAAGGATCAGTTATATTAAGAATTGGAAATATGTGCCCGATTTTGCTTCTGTGAATATGATAGAAGAATCTGCTCTTGTAATTTCGGATATACTCATATCCAGGGGAGTTATGATAGAGGCTGGGCTAAATGAAGAAAAAGCCACAGAAATATTTGCAAAAAGTAATATAAGGAATAACTGCTGCAGGATTCTCATAGAACCCGAAGAAGAAAATTTGGCGGCTGCAGCTAAAACAATTTCTGAAATTGAAAAAATACTTGATTCAAATAAAATCATGATACCAAGACTGCTGCACGGATTTAATTCAGTTTCCTGGAATCTTTTGCGCGAAGCAAAGAACAGGGGATATGACGGCAGAATTGGTATGGAGGATACGCTCTATCTTGAAAATGGTAAAAAGGTTACAGGTAATCTGGAATTATTTAATGAGGCAAAAAGAATATTAAACTCTGATTGACAAGCAAACGAAAAGCCGGAACTTTTCCGAACCCCTTTTTTTAAGCTCCACTTATGAAGCGGCCGTTCCTGAGCTCCTGAAATCCTCCGGCTTCAGATCAGCAATGGGATATCTTACAAAATTTATACAGTAAAAGAAAGGGCCTTGTCATTTCTTCTTATTCCTAATATTATCAGACCAACGAAGACCATTATTGCCGCCGAATCTATTATAATATTAGTTATTCCATTAACGTCTTTTAGGAGAGTACTGCCAAAAATAATTACCCAGCGGGCAAGTATAACAATTGCAATTATCCAGGCGGCAAATTTTACTTTAGCTGAATCTTTATAAAATGCCATTATAATAAAACCGATTCCAAAAATTAAATTCTCAATTGTAATGATGTGCCAAACATAGAAAATTGTAGTTTTTGTTGCTACTCCGAAATCGGCTGTCTCAGTCAAAGGTAAAACAGTAGCCTGCCCATTCAAGGCATGTGAAATACTGAAAAGAATTGAAAGGATGCCGACGATTAGAAAATAAACATTGAATTTCATTTTTTACCCTCCAACTATTCTTGGCTTAAAGCTTACAAATTATACTTCAAATTTAATATTACGCTCTTATTTATCAAAATTTCCTCTGTCCCGCAAATTTGCATGGAAAAAATAGCCCGAATACGCGATTTTTCCGGGTGAAATTTCTGAAAATTTAATTTTTTTGTAAGATTTTGCCGATTATTCTCAAAAAATTTCAAAATAATGAAATAATATACATCCGGCAGAGGAATTCTTGCTGAATTATTCATAAATTGCACCATTATTGGGGCGCAAAAACAAATTATTTTGGTTAAATTGCCAACTGGATTTAAAATATTAAAGTAAATCGCCGGAAATCGTAAAAAATACCGGCATAAACCAGTAAATAACTTAAAAACAGAATAGTACTAAATAAATAAAGAAAAATTATGCAGTTACCGGGAAAACCTATAGCTAATTTACAATCAGATGCCAAGGATTTTATTAATCTTTATTCTTCTCTGGGCGAAAGGGCGGAGAATTTCCTGCCTAAACATATTGTCGATAATTTAAGAAACTTCGTTGACCTCTGCTGCGAGGAACCGGACGACCCGGCCAGACAGCGCACAGAAATAGATAAGTATATCTTAGAACTGAAGGAACTCATCCCCGGCTACACCGATGTCTCACTTATGCTTTTCCCGCATGAGGACTCTAAGGCATTTCAGTACCGCACTCAAAAACAGAAGTTTACCGAAAAGCTGATATCACTTATTGATACCGAACTGGTTGATGATAAAACAAAAGCACAGTCAGCAAATGTCCTGAAGACTCACGACAGTTCAATTGGCACTCCGCCGGTTACTCAGCGCCTTATTGATCAGATGTATAAACTCACTCTGGGCGATGACGTGCGCGAACTGCGCAAGTTCAGGGATGTTATTGGGGTCAATGGCGACATTGAGGAAGCACAGTGGAACTACTTTATGGATGTGCTTGAACAGATGATAATTCAGAGTACGCACTATACAACAAATGCTGAGAAAAAGGATTTCCTTTCAAGGACCGAACTGACGGTAAACTTCAAGGGCTTAAATGGCTTTATACGCACCGTTGTTGGCGGCGGCGCAAATACTGTAATTGACCTTTTGTCATCCGAGGTCTTTAATGCAAATGATGTAAGGATAATAGAGTTTACAGACGCCGCATCTTTATACGAAGAGATAAAGAACGACATGACAAACATCTTTGTCGTAAAAGCCAAATATATGCGCACAAATGTGTTCAATAATATAAAATGGTTCCCTTATCTTACACGCATAATTATTGTGGATGATTCACCGGAATCGCGCAGCACAAATACTTCACTTGTATTCTGTTTCCATAATAAGATAATTAACACACTCAATAAAGTTCATACTAAAAAACTGGGCTCGCTTGCAAATACACAGCTTAATCTGCGGCTTATTATAGATAAGGTCAATGATGAAAATTTAGAGAAGTTCAGAAAATGCGCTGAACGGAAAATTGCCGATTATGAAGATGAGCTTAATGAATTTAAGAAAGAACAATTAGGCGAAACAGATAACCTTAAAAAAGACATTACTTTATTTAAGTTTAATGACTATGCAAAGCAGATCATAAAGGATAAGTACGCAATTACAAAACTGCACGACTATATAGTGCTTATTCAGAACTGCAAGGATCCCAAAAAGCTCCAGAAGCAGAACAAGGAACTCATTCACGAATTTGAGACACGCACAAAAGCCTACTTCTATTCAAATATAGAGCAGGTGAATATTGCAACCATAGTTGAAGGCGGAGGCAGAAGCCAGCTGCGCACTTACGGGGAATACCTGCTTAACAGAACCCTTAAGACAGTTGACCCCTCGATTGTGCAGAAGTGCAAGACGATCATTGATATTATTCCGAATAATTTCCAGAGGACACTCAAGAACCATTTTCACAAGAATTTCGGCATAAACCTGTTTCTGGAAAAGTATAAAGAATATATCACAAAGGTAGAAAATGAGTCGAATAATAAAGGCCGCTTTACAAATTTCCTTATTGACATCGGAATAAATGACGACTATCAGAAAAAGTCTCCTGAAGAACAGCAGATTATAAAGGAATTTATAAGTAACCTGGCTAACCTTGATATTACATCTATTGCAGATGACGTTCAGATGATCATCCGCGATATATTGTTCCACTCCGTGCTTAAACCATATATTTTGTTTAATGCCGAGGCCTCATGGGAGTACAAGGATCTTTTCCCTGTAGACAGGTTTGACATTAACCCGTTTGATCTTGAAGTCGGACTCACTGATGATAACAGGATAGATTTCGAAAGGCTTTATCACCGCCTGAACAGAATGAAGAATACTTTCCAGCTCTTTGATGACACGGGAAACCTCTGGGACAGGTTCTGTGAAAATCTTACGATTATTATCAATGACCCTTCAAATCCATCGGGTCATACCGATTTTAATAATGTTTCACTCATTAAATTCCTTAAGTTCTTAAACAACAACAAGATCACGCTCCTCTTGGATGAGGCATATAGCGATGCAATAAAGATTGACGACCCGGATGAACCGAAGTGGAGGACAATTTCACGTTATGTAATGAATAACATAGGTTCACTTCCCAATATCAGCATTGTTTCGTCACTTTCGACCACAAAAAACCTTGGTGCAACCGGCAACAGGCTTGGATCACTTATTGCGACACCTGCAAGGAAGGACCTCATAAACTTTGCAAAGAAGCAGAATGGAATTGAAAAGGGAAATACAAACTCTCTGTACATGCTCGTAAACACCATTGAAGCAGCACAGCTTTCAAAGAAGATAAAAGACCGCATGGAAAGCGAACTGCCTAAGGATGCTTCAAGATATAAAATTAAGGCACTGATAGAAAACTATATAATAGATGAGCTTGTAAGCTACCAGGAAAGAAAATCAGAGGGAAAGAAAAATCATTCTATAAAAAGATATTCACCCTTTGAAGGAAGTCCATTGCACATATTTCTGCTCGAAGAGCTTGCCTCCTTAAATAAGCTTGACGTTCTCGGCCTGCCAGATGACTTCAAATACAAGGGCGAGCCCTTCTACAGGTATTACCAGGACCATATTGTAAAGGAAATTAACAAGTTCAGGGTGAATAAGCTTTTCCGTCAGGAATGCAACAAAAGACTGCAGCTCATAAAGAATACGGCAAATGATCTCATACATCAGGAGAGTGCTGAAAATTACTGCGAAGTGCTTGAATCCGACGGCTCTTACCTTTTTAATATACTGCTGAAGGATTTCTTCTCCTACCAGGATCTTGAGAAATTCACAAAGAAACTTGCTTCTCAAAGAGGCATTGCAGTTATCCCTTATCAGACAGGTTTCTTAAGATTTTCTTTGGGCGACTATCTCGAAGGCACTGAGCAGAGTTATGATATTTTTGTAAAAGAAATCGAGAACTCGATCCGGATTGTCTTAAAATACTGGAAACTTTTCTATAATGAAAAATCGGATCCTGCAAATAAAGATAAGTCAACTGATGAGGTGCTGAAAAAAATATTCAAAACAACTTCAGATATGGATTTTGTGGACAAGGTGCTTGAAGACTATAATGTTATAAAAAACCTCAACAAGGCCCCCAGGAGCAGCCTTACGATCAGTGACATAATGACGCTCTATCATGCATTCCCGAAGGATTCGGGCGTTACCATCAACACGATCCGGGGATCAAAGAATTCTGTATTTGAGTTCTATGAGAATATCGGAAGCTGTACGGATCTGAAGAGCTTTATAAGCAGCAGGGCATTTACAAAGATATATGAGAACCTTCTGCCGCAGATTTATAAGACAATTCCGCTCCTGAAGAACCTGGATTATAATAGCGTTGTTTCTAGGTTCGGTAAAGCCACGATAATTAAATACATTAACAATAAAGTCGATTTTCAGCCGAACAGCTATGTCCTTGATGATCCGGATGAAAAGAATATAATGAAAGAGATCTTAATTGAGATGGAAAGAATCTTGTTTTCTGATTCAAAAGTTAAGATACTCGCATTAAATGCATCAGGCGACCCTGTGGGCGACAAGGCAAAGCTGGAAGGGATAAACAGGATCTTAAGAAAATATATAGAGGAACTGCTGCTCCATTTTAATCTTCCTTTTGAGCAGGAGGGAAGTGAACCCTCGGTTAAAGAAATTATTAAGACCACGGCAGAAAAGTTTGAGGAAATTACAGGGAAACAACCCGCGGAATTCGGACTGGCGACTTACCTGGAAAGTTTCGCCTCATATATCGCTTCACTCAGCTGGCCGGAAAACTTTAAGACAAAGCTTGATGGATTTGTCCGCGATACACTAAAAGAATTTGTCCTTAAGGAATCTCCTCAGGTGGAGGAAAAAATACTGAGACTCTTCCTGCTTAAGAAAGAAAACAGGTTTCAGATAGAGCTGAAGTCAAAGATTGATATGCTCAGTAAAAAGCTTTCTGAAAATGATGATGCTGAAGTAAAACTGTTCACTGAAGATTTTGTTTACGGCATACTGCAGGGTGAGATTCAGGAAATCACAAGGAGTATTCTGACTCTGAAGGATAACAAGATAACACAGGATAAACTGCATGACGAAATACGCGCCTCGGCACTGTTCTTTATTGAGCTGATGAACAAAACAAAAGCGACAGAATATTACAATAGGTATAATCATACACTCATAAAATTTACAGAGGCTATGTTCCTCAGGCAGAATTCCAGCATTAATGAAATGATACAGCATGGAATTACGCTCCATAAGGACTTTAAGATAGAGTCGCCTCTTGAAGGCGATCTTGAATGGGTTGCCAGGGTAATGTCCAAGTGCGGAGTGATCGGGCTTGAGCAGCCGGTGCAGACGCATACAAGAATTGCAACCGATGCAAAGAAAAGAATATATCCCTTCCATAAAGCAGACAGGCCCGAAAACGGGCACAACGGCCGTGACTTCTCGGAGCCGAATGAATATATAAAGAGCATGGATATTAAACCGGCTTCTGTATTCTTCGGGCGCAGAATGGAGAAGTTCATCGAGAATATGGACGAGAATGACTACCGCTGCAAAATTATTAAGCACGGACTGGTTAAAGTACTCTATGTATTTCAGAAGAGCTACTTAAAATATCTGACCGACAACTTCCGCCTCATTCAGGCAGATGAAGTCACACTTGAAGATGTAAAGAACTTTATGCCGGACGTAATCCTCTTCTACGGCGCGCCGGAGAAGGTGATGTCATTCCCTCAGATCGGTTATTTCGACCTTAAGGGCCCTAATGGTAACATAAAGACCATGGTAACTCCCCTTAAAAAAGAAGTGGATTACTTTGGCGACATCAAGAAGCCGTGGCTTACAATGATGAATGAAAAAGTAAAAGAGATGGGAGGCGTTCCCGTACACGGCTCATTGTTTGCGGTTGAGGAAGAAGACGGAAGCCTGTTTGTCGTTCAGGTCGACGGCGACAGCGGTGTGGGTAAATCTGAAATGCTTGCTGCAATGATGCTTAAGTGGCTTAAGAAGGATCTCCAGGGGATACGCTCCATTAAAATGATTGCAGGCGATATGTTCTATATATTCCCTGATGAAAAAGGCGATCTTTATGGTATCGGAACCGAAGAAGGAGACTTTTCAAGAGTAACTGATTTTGACCCCGATTTCATTAAGTATTATTATTCACTTTTTGCTAAGGCTGCCGACAGCAACGTTGAGGACCTTAACTCAAGAAGCACAATAAGCGGCCTGTGCGATATTACTATGCCCTTTAAGATAGACATTATGCTCACTGCCAGCAACTATGCGCGCGCTGAAGCCGGAATTACAAGGTATGAAAATCCCGAGAACTTCCTCCTCTACAGGGATTCGCACGGGGAAAGAAAAGAAAAAGCCACAAGTTCCGATAATCCGCACCTGCAGAGAACACTTCTGCGCTACACGGGCGATAAGAATATTGTGGATGTCATGGACAGGCACGGTAATTATATTGACGACGTGCTGGACTGGGAGAAAGACGAGCACTCCAATAAATATTATCTCTGCGCTTCGTACAAGATGATAGACAAAATAGACATTGAAGATGTGGTGAATAAAATATTTGCCGGCAAGACATTTAAGCAAAAGAATAATTCATATAAGATCACAAAGGTGAACTTCGACATCATAAAGAACAAATTCATTTCATCTGCTGAATTAGTTTCCGGCCACCCGGTAAATGGTAATGGAAACGGCCATCCAGACGGCAAATGTGATTTTGTTTTGGATAAGGAAATATTTAACAGCATTTTCAATTCACTTGCTTCAACTCCCGCAGGACAGCCTTTTGTGGCTGAAGAGGGACAGATGGAATCGAGAAAACACCTGATCAATATCCTCAAAGGCGGCAAGGAAGGCAACGGGCGCGGCAGGCACATAAGGCTTGGAATTCTTTCAACCGATCTTGGAAGAAAAGGCAAGGAGATTACAGGTCCCCAGGCTGCGGCTGAAGATATGAAGAACATGATTCATGAAGTAAGAATATTCAGAAACGATATCAATAAGAACAAGAATTATGTTCAGCAGCTTGTCTATGAAAAATACAGCCATATTTTCGAGGGCCATAAGCATAATAGTGAGGTCTGCCGTTATAACTTTATGCTCTTCCAGCTCGAAGAAATGCGGAAGGCGCGTTTTGTAAGAATTGACGATCTGAAAAAAGAAGTTGATCTTTCCGGAATAAAAGGATTTAAGCAGGAAAATCCGGAGAAGCAGTTCAGCCCGCTCCTGGTAACTCCGAACATCAATGCTGAGCTTAACTCGGTAAGCGAAACATACGAACAACTGATGAGTCTGCCGAGCAATCCTGAGTTCGCAGAAGAGTTCTATGAGGATGCAGCAAACCTCTACATTGCAGAAGGATATTCAAAGGATACCATTGTAAACAATATGGTCCTTCAGATACTCATAATAAGCGGATATCTGAATATTGAAGATTTAACACGCGGAAGGATTACGGAAAAAGTAAACCGCGAGACTTTGGCTGCTGCAAAGTTTGCCGCGGTCAGGAAATTTAATGAGAACTAATTAACTGCCGTTTATACAAATTTTAGATAGAGTTACGGTTTGAATTTAAAAAGAAGGTTGTTATAGTTCCATATAAGCAAATTTTACACCTCAGTCAGGTGGAAATATGGAACTAAACAATCTTCTGATTATTATATATAATTGCAGGATCTGCTCGGTAGAGAAACATGGAGTTAGTTATTAATCCTATTTTAGCTTTAATACTTCAAAAGGGCAGATTTATAACCGGTTTGCCCTTAATCTGTTAAGTCGTTCCCGGACTTGCTATCCACGGCGCCTTTTAAAAGTCTTTCAAAAATGGCTGCGGCAATAACCACTATGACGGAGACAAATATCAGAAAAAGACCGATAGCAACACCGCCCATAATATCATCCTCCCTGCCTCTCTGAACTATAAATAAATAGGCTTCAGCCCCAAGGAGAAAACCAACAAGAGACAACCCCCAATATTTCATAGTCCGTAGGGCTTTCACAGAACGTGCTGAAACCAGTTCATTGCGTCCCATAAATCCCAAGAGCCTGAATGCCTGATAGAGCACTGCGAAAAAGGAAATGGATGCGATGTATGCATATGCCAGAAAAGGATCGTTGAAATATATTTGAAGGAGTGTTGCGTGCGCGTTCCTGCCTTCGAGGTGAGGTTCCCAAAGCATGAGAGCAAGAGCGCCTATGCCAATGAGAACAATCCCTATCTGAAGAAATAGTGTTGAGCTTCTTTTCATATATGGTTATATAAATTTGCGAGGTTCAATGTTTATAGTTTATTATTTATCAACTTGCGGCCTATCGGCGATGTATCTTAAGACCGGAATTTCTCTCATCGCCCAATTGCTAGATGCGCTGCGACATATGCGCACAAATGCGATAAACATCATGCTGCCGATTGCTACACCTGCCGTGTTAAATATCACATCATTGATGTCGGCTACACGGAATGTCGTATTTGCCATGAATCCAGTTATCAGCTGCAGAAATTCGATAACGATGCTAAAGAGCGAACCAGCGGCGACTACTCTCTTCATGCTGAAACTGGTAATAAACGGCAGGCCGAATCCGAAGGGCATCATCAGCAGAACGTTGAGTAGCGAGGTCTTCACGTCCTCCAGCCTGAGCGTGGCGAGCGGAATAAGATTCAAGCTTTTCTCAGCGCTCAGCCCATTAAGCATCAGCCCCGGCACAAAATGCTTTAGAAGAAGCAGGGATTGAAATTGGAAAAGGGTGTAGTCAAAAACTTTATGCAGATAGATGTAGAATATTGTGAAGAATAGTACATACACCAGATTCTTCCTTTTCTTCATCAGAAGAAAGGCTACTATGCCGAGCCAAACTAAGCCCAGAAGAAACACTGTTGCTATATTTATTGCACCACTTACATTACTATAACCCATACTTTTCTTCCTTTATCCCTGTTCAAAACTTATCCATGCGAATTTACTCAATTTTAGCATTATTCTAAAGCTTTCTTCACGGTGAGAAGTTTTATACTTATTAAATTCCTACGATTAATAGCTCACTAATATAGGTTCACTTACGGAGAATTTTATCTATTGCTTTTCCTTTTGCCAGCTCATCGATGAGTTTGTCAAGGTAGCGTATTTTCTGCATTAATGGATCTTCAACCTCTTCTACACGTACACCGCATACTGCGCCTTTTATAAGTGAACTATTCGGATTAATGGCTGGTGCCTGCGCAAAAAAAGTTTCTAAATCATTTCCCTGTTCTATCTGATGCTCTAATCCGGCATTGTCATAATTAGTCAACCAGCAAATGATCTGATCAACTTCTTCTTTTGTCCGGTTTTTACGTTCGGCTTTTGCAATGTATAATGGGTATAAATTTGCAAACTTCATCGCAAATACTTTATGTTTTTCCAAAGTAATTTCTCCTTTTTATGTGCGCAGGGATTAAATATTATTCGTGTTGTACCTGTTCAAAACTACGCAGTTGCGAATTTAATTAAATTTTGAACGTTACCTTTCAACTTCGATTTTGGTTCTCGCTTCCAGAACATAATAAATCAATGCGGCAAGTGAAGCTCCAATTAATGTGGCAATTATGTCTTTGAAGTCGAATGTTCTGCCATGACTCAGCGGAACTAATTCATAAGTTAACGCCCCAATAGTAATAAAAGCTATTGTCTTAAAAGAGATTTCTTCGCCGGATAATTTGCAAAAAAGAAAATAGAAGAATATAATGCCGGTTACAAAGAAGAAGCTTGGAAGGCAATCGGCAAGTCCAAAGTCATTTATATGATTAGACAAAATATAACGTCTGTAATACAATTTTGTGGCAATTCCGGAGCAGGAAGAAAGAATAACAAGTAAAAGATATACAAAGTTTAAGAGAAAACCGTTTTTTCTGCTTTTATCAGGCATACTGGTCATTGGGGCTCCCCTGAAGAATTAGTTATTATGACGGGAAAGTTAAGTGTTTTATATATTCAAGTCAAATGCTCCTGTGGGGGAGGAGCAACAATCTGCTTGTCACTGTACACAACCCAATCCCCGGGAATTCCAAATAAACCTGAATTATTCTTTCTTTACCTCAACCGGGTAGTTTTCAACAAACAGATAACTGCCCATTTATCTTCGGATCAGGCTATGAATAAGGATAGTAATTAGAATCCAGTTTATTTATACCTCAGGCACAACTATATCCTTACTGATATCCGACTGCAGCAAGGTGCTCATAATGCTGTGAATGAGAATCGAACCTTTTTAGCAGAAGCTGGGCTTTGGGAGGCACATATGCCTGAGTATAATTTTCCCCTACAAATTCTTTTACATCATTTATTCCATCAAATTTCATTATTGTTATGAATTCAACTTCGTCCGTTTGATCCCTTTTAAGCAGTTCAATCCCTCTATAGCCTTTGATATTTTTACTTTCAATGCTTTTCCAAACTTCCTCATAAAGAAGTTTTTCGTATTTATCTGCATTTTCTGGTGTAGTAAAGCCGTGCCATATTCGTACTATCATTTTCAGCTCCTTAATTGTTAAAGAAAGTGAATTTTCCTGAATTTATTATTTCTCTGATGATATTAACAAATTTATCGGGTGCCTTTACAGCGGGATTTGTTTTATAAAGGAATCCAATCTGATTTAATTCATCCATTTCATCTATTAATGAATGCAGTTCAATTTTATCTGTCAGTCTGCCAGGCAGTTTGGCAAACAGAATATTCTCCTTATCAAATCTGCCGGAATGTAATTGCGCAGACACATGATAGCCGCATTTACACAAGTTATTTTGTTTTACCACACTGCAATTCTTAAACAAAAAAGATTGCAGTTTACCCCTGGCCCTTGAAAGTCGCTTTCTGAAAACTGCCGCACTAACGTCGAGTATTTCTGCTCCCTCGGTACTGTTAATTCCGAAGATATCAACGAGCAGAAAAGTTATCCTCAATTCACGCGAGAGGCATAGGAGAAGTCCCTGCAGACAGCTTATTCTGATTTCATCAAAGTATGACTTATCCTCAGGATCAAACTCAGTATGTTCCCATTTGGAGGAGGATTCAAGCTCAAGGCCTTCTTCATACTTCAAAAACGTGGAGGAGTATCTTTTTTCTACCTGCTTATATCTTAACAGATAATTAGCCGCAACTTTATAAACCCAGGTGGTAAAGAGACTTTTGCCCTTAAAGGAGTCGAGATTAGTAATTATTCTTATTAGAATTTCCTGTGTGGCATCATCTGCATCAGCAGGGTTATAAAGCATTCGTAATGCCAGGCCGTATACTTTATCCTGGATTTCCCGGATGATTTTTTCCAGTGAGGCTCTGTTTCCGGCTTTTGCCTGCTCAATCAGTGTACTGAAATCCATATAAATCCTTTTGTTGTATATACTTTAGATACAAAATATTAAAAAGTGTGACATATTGTACTGCTTTAGGTCAGGAATTTTTATTATTAACTGTTTTATTTCGAATATCAGGGGCTTCCTGTCCAAAACCTCATCATATTAGACCTAAGTATTCCTTGCTTGTCATTGTGGAGTAAATTAAACAAATATTTGATCCCGATGCTTAAATCCGGGCCAGATGGACTCTTCAATATGGATAACAATTCAATAACGTTTATGCCATTGACAATATAGTTGGATTTTTATAAGATAAAACAGACCAATAGAGGACGACCATGTCCCTATTATTTACATACTTCCTGGCTCCACTCAAACGACAACAATCAAAGATTACTTATATATCATTCATTAAAAGACAAAAGGTGCAATTATATCCGGTCTTGTTAAGCGGGTACTGGATTTGGCGGAAACATGTTTTTTATTTTTAGGAATTTTGTTTGGAGGGCATATTATGAAACGGTTTTTAAAACTGATGATTGTTTTAATCGGGGTAACAACTGCAGGCTTGTTTACTATTCTGAATATATACCATACTCCAGGAAAACAAATACCTTTTAATACTTTAGAATCAAATAGTTCTACTGAATCGAAAGCCAGGGGAACACCTTATAATCTCCCAATGATGTTTGAAGCAAATTATGGGCAGGCAAATCAACAGTTTAAGTTCATCGCGCGCAGCACCAATTATACCGTCTCTCTTTTATCTAACTCAGTACAGATATCGTTGCGAAAATCACTGCCGAATGACGAAGTACAGCAATACTCCCGTAATTCAGGTTCTGAAAAAAATAGTCCGGAGTTCACAAATCTGCACATGGAATTCATTGGAGCAAACCCTTCACCCGAAATGATTCCGATGGAAGAATCATCAGGCAAAAGCAACTATTTCATTGGGAATGATCCTGCCCGATGGAGGACAGATATCCCAAACTATAAACGGGTGAAATACTTAAATATCTATCCCAACATAGATCTTGTTTTCTATGGCAACCAGAAGCAGCTTGAGCATGATTTTATTGTGAAACCCGGCGCCGATCCGTCTAAAATTAAGTTAAAGTTTCCAGAAGATGTTAAGACAACTATAAACGAACAAAATGATCTTCAGCTGGAATTAAAAGCCGGTTCGGTTGTTTTCCGTTCTCCAAAAATTTACCAGGAAGTCTCCGGAAGCAGGAAAATGATTGCAGGCAGATATGTTATTAATGAAAACAATGAAATTCAATTTTCAGTTGATAACTATGATCCCAAAGCCACTTTAGTTATCGATCCTGTCCTCATATATTCAACATATTTTGGCGGAAGCGGATATGAATATTGCACCGATATAGCAGTGGATAAACAGGGGAGTGCCTATATAACCGGGTATACGTATTCAGAGGATTTCCCGCTTATAAATCCATTTCAAAATACATTAAGAGGTTATGATATATTTGTCTCTAAATTCAATGCGGAAGGAACACAGCTGATTTATTCAACTTTAGTTGGAAGTCAGGGTTTTGATTATGGCAATGCCATTGCTCTTGATGATGCCGGCAACGCTTATGTTGTTGGAACAAGCAGCTCAAGTTCATACAGCAACGAAACACCTTTCCCAACAGTAAACGCATTTCAGGATACCAACTATGGTGGTAATTACGGTTATGAAGGAAATACAGTCCTTTTTAAATTAAACCAAAATGGCAATAAACTGCTTTACTCAACTTATTTTGGTAACGATGGTAAATGGCAGAACGGTTGTGATGTTGCCGTAGATAAAAACGGTAATGCCTATGTGCTTGGAAGTCTTTATATCGATTACAATGAAAGAGATTTCCCACTCCGGAACGGATTTATTTCAGAAGCGTATTTCGGCGGGTTTTCTTTCAATTATTTTGTGGCAAAGTTTGACCCGGCTAAATCCGGCGATGCTTCACTCATATATTCCAGCTGGCTCGGTGGAAAGTGGGATGATGGTTATGACTACCGTTCAGGAGCAATTGCCGTTGATGCCGAAGGATATGCCTATGTAACCGGAGAGACATATTCAACAGATTTCCCATTGAAAAATCCAATTCAGGATAAGATTAATGGTGAAAGGGATGCATTTATTACGAAAATTGATAAAAGCGGCTCTTCCATTATCTACTCTACATTAATTGGAGGTAAAGAAGATGACCGGGGCATGGACATAACAGTAGATAAAGAAGGTTATGCTTATGTCCTTGGATTAGGCAGAACTGGATTTCCCAAAACAAACGGAGCCTTCAATGACACTTCATCCATAATGTTTTTATCAAAAATGAATAAAGAAGGAAATGCTCTTGTTTACTCGGCTAAACCATTAGCCGGCAGCTATAGATTAGCAGTTGATGACCAGGGATATGCATATGTTGGAGGAATGAATGCAGTGTTACGTAATATGAGAGTTGCTAAATACAATATGGAAGGGACAGATACTCTCTTTACAGAAAGTGTCGGTGATTCATCATCATGCAGCGGCTTAGCTTTTGATGAATCGGGTAATATATATTTAGCCGGTAGCACTACATCGAAAAATTTTCCTGTTGTAAATGCTTACCAACCACAGCTAAAAGGGGATAGGGATATTGTTATTGTAAAATTGAAACACGGTTCTGTTGCTGTAAGGGAAGTTGGTGTATGGCAGGTTATTCCGATAGCATCAGCAGGCAGCTTTAGTGAAAGCAAAGAAAGCAATATTGTTACCTTTGAAGGGCGCAAAGCTTTGGTTGTTCAGGCCTGGAAAGACAGTCTCAATGTCCGCGTTCCGGAGGACCTCGTAGGGGATAGAACAAAAACTGTTATGCCGGATACAGTCCCAAGACTTGTAGAACTTGTTTCACGGGTGGTCAGGGGTGTAGGTGATACTGCCAACGTTTATCATGAGACTGTAAGATTTAGACCTCCGGCTTTACTTATATGCGATCAGGTAACTCGGCCAACACCACCCATCCGCCAGGCGTTTATGATAAACAAAGGATTAAGATGGCGGCAGGCTTTTGCCTTTGTAGGATACAGCGTCGATGGAACAGCTGCCGTTCAGGTTAGAAATACTTCAAGAGCCGTTGCACCTATTAATTTCAATCTTAGTGTTTTATCTCCGGGCAACTGGCTTTCTGGGGAATCACCACAGTTCCATTTTGGCTATAATGCAGGCTGTCAGTTCACAATAAGCGAAAATGGCCTCTATCTGATTTTTGTCGCTGCGGAAGATACAGGTTCATATGGCCCATTCCCGGCACTTTATCAGATTCATCTTGCCGGAAATATAGGTCTGCCTCAAAAGGCTGGTGAACCACCCCGCGGGATACGCCTTGATACTTACCTGAATAATCCGGCGCCGCGGGAAGAAGTGCTTGGAAATGCGGCGGCACTTTTCGGACTTCCCGGAGAATACGCGGAAACAGGACTATTTAAGTTCGCTAATCCAATTTCCATTTCCAGAAACGGTTTTGCCGTAATTGTGCCAACAACGCCTGGCGGATTTGGCATTGGTGACAGACCCGTCAGGGCTGCTCTGCCACTCAGAATAGTTGATATCACAGTTCCAAATGCACGAACTCCGGATGATGATGTGCCGTTTCCCGGGGTGGTAATTGATTTTGCACAAGTCCCTATCCCTGCTTCATTACTCATTCCAGCTCCTTTCGGCATAGCAGCTGTACTGGCCCCGGCTACAGGCGGGGTCTCTTTACCCACGGGAACAATCTCCGGCTTAATAATAGATATGGGTTCCGGCTGTGAAATAGTTGACGGCACCGGCAATGACTTTAAGGTTTTGGCTTCAGAAGGGACATATACCGTAGCTCTCAGCAATACACTTTATTCTAATACCTTTATTACTCTTGGATCCGGAACAGAAGATAAGGAATTTGACCTGGCAGGAACAGGCCTCACATCTGCGCGTTATGTGCTTTTAACAGGTCCAGCAAAAATTAACGGGGTGCAATCCATTAACTTCTTTACCGACATTTTCCATCCCACTGCCGGTCCTATGACTGATGTCGAAAAAGTAACAATAACAATGAGAAGACAGAAAGCACCGATGACAAACTTGGACCCGTTTTTGGAATTAATAACTTCGGACGGATCTGTAATCGGCGAGAATGAAAGCAGCTTTGGCGACAAAACAAATGCTGATTTAAGTGACGCGGCATTAATTAATGTTAGCTTAACTCAGGAAAGATTTCACAGGTATTTATGCAGAGGCTTTGACTGGCAGCCGGATGAACAGTCTTTCGGAAACTTCTTTACAAGGCTTGAGACTGCCGGCAACTTTGACCACTCAGAAATTCAAATTAGTTCTAAAAGCGAGGAGGAAACACCAGCCCAGAAAAAAGGAATTATAAGTCAGCTTAGACAAAGAGACTCATATTTAATTCAGACAGCTCCCGGAACAACCATTAATATTGTTGTAAATGGAACAGGTTCAAGCGGATTGCCGGATCCTTTAATAGAAGTATATGATCCCGAAGATTTCCTTATTGCCGCAAATGACGATTATCCGGGTAGAGGCAAAAATGCTGCTTTAACAGTAACGCTCCCGGCAACAGCAGTTGCCTTGAGGGCGCCAATAAACCGTGGAGCCACGGAGGCTTTCCCAAATCCAAGCACATACCGGATTGTGGTTATGGGTGTCGACGGCAAAACAGAGCCTCCAACTTCTGTTGAAGGTGGAAATGCATATTTCCGCAAAGTTAAAGGCGGGAATTATGAATTAAAGGTATTTACCGGCAGCATGACTGAACAGCTGAGCTTAAATAGTATATCTCCCCAAAAGGCTATTCAGGGTTTAACAGGTTTAGAGATAACAATTAACGGTAATAAATTTTCTAAAGGAGCAGCAGTAAATATCAGCGGAACCGGCATAACAACTAAAGCCGTCAATTTTATCAGTCCGAATCAGTTAAAAGCTACCCTGGAAATTGCATCCAGGGCGACAACCGGATTTTATGATATTACAATTACAAATCCCGATGGACAAAGTGTGAAACTTACTAATGCATTTGAACTAAATAATTCTTCAGCCAAATTACCTGATAAATATGAGTTAAACCAAAATTATCCGAATCCATTTAATCCGGCAACCAACATACAGTATTCAATTCCAAAGCAGTCTTTTGTAAGCTTAAAAGTATATGATATTCTAGGAAGAGAAGTTGCCACATTGGTTAATGAGAACAAGCAGGCTGGCAATTATGAAATAATATTTAATGCTGAAGAATTACCAAGCGGCGTATATTTTTACAGGCTGGATGCGGTGCCTGAAGATAAAAATGAAACTGGTTTTAAATCTACTAAGAAGCTTGTATTATTTAGATAACCTGAAATAGACAAGCTGGAAATATATTATTTTCAATAACCGGAGATAATTTATGAAGTAGTAAATTTTTTTTTGTTGTAACCGTTGGGGAGTATTTTAACACAATGCTGTCCATGCAGAAAGGATATTTTTAAACACTTCAGTTTCTTTTACTTGCATGCTATATAATCCAGTGTGTCAAGCCTCTCCAATCCAAACACAAAACACTTAAAATGACCCAAACTTGGATTACCCAGACCATAGGTTATCTGGAAAATCCAGGCATCCTGCCCTTTATACTTTGCTTTCTCAGCATAGGTTGGCAGTACATACTCTCCCGTAATGCTGCATCCGCTAAGGGATATTATCCTGTCAAACTTTTCTGTATCTTCACCCAATATTCTTACCTGCCGCCTCATATAGTCATTCAAAGCTTTTTTTACTTCCTCCGAATAATTATTGCCTGAATAAGCAGTGGCAATATTATTCAAAGAAACGGTATCGGGGAATGAGTCATTGAAACTATCCTGACTATAGTTCATATTGGAAACTTTAACAACCGGCTTGACTGGAATAAAGTCATTCGCTTCGGTTGACTTGTCACTGCAGCCTGCAGAAGATAAAATGGAAAATGAAACCAGAAAAATACTTAAACAATAAAAACAGGTTTTCATCGTGAATGCTTTCATCTTAATGTTTCTTAAATTCATATTAATTTTGTGATTTGGGATTAATCAGCCTGATAATTTTAGGCGAACCTATTGCTCCATATACTATTAATTTAGTACTCGTTTTTAATATAATCCCTTCCACGTGGCTAAAAGCAACCGGTATTTCAATATCAAAATTATTGTTTGTTATTGGAATTTCCATGGCCCCTATTACACCATCTCCATATGTCAGCCCTCTTAGCCTATAGGCATTTGTAGTCCCTTTGATTTTTAAGCGTACTGTACTGAAGGAACCCCCTTCAGTATTGTATTCCCATATACAGCTAAAGATTTGTGTGGAAACTTTATCTAATGGGTTTACGTCATAGCCAATTACCAATCCATGAGAGTCATTCGAGGAGGCTGAACCCGACCGGTCCGTTTCGATAAAGCATACATAACCTTTGCTGCTTTTTAATGCCTTAAATGTAAAACGGTTATTTGCGGTGCTGTCGGGATTGAAAGATTTTTCATTACGGATAAGCTGAACTTCAGAGTTGATCCAGGAGTCATTATTACTCAACTTGATATCACCCAAATCCACCAGCCAGGTTCTATCTTTTTTGCAGCCTTTTATCTCTACAGTAAACGAATCGCCTTGTGATACAACAAATTCACAATTGGCCTTTTCAGGATAAACATATTTAATATAGAATAAATCAACTCCATTTAACTCAAGTGAGGAGTATAAAACAGAATAAAATGGCGAATGCTGTATTATTGTTGTATCTGCTAGTCTTACGGCATCCTCCTCCACTGGCCTTATTTGACTGACGATGCTGAAGTTTTTCTCGACGGGTTCAGTGCCTTTGTTGCAGCTGCAAAATGCAATTATGATAAATACAAAAATAGGGAACAGGTAACTGATTGATTTCATGATGCCTCCGGTTCAGCAATAATTAGAAAGTTTCCAGAAATTTTAGAAAAGGCAGGAAACCTGACAACTGGAGAAAGAACATGGATACAACAGATTCACACTAAATTTAATTTAAAAATATGCAAAAGTCACGCCACAATAAATTATTCGAAAAAGCTTTATTTAAGACGCAATATTCTCGAAATTTCCATTTGTACTATCAGAAATCTGATAGCTTATCAAAAAACTGATGTCTTAAAAACTCATTTATTGAGCTAAATTACGGCAATGTAATCAGGATTTTAGTTCAGGCAGACTTTTGAACAGCCACAACATTATTATAAATTTATATTCTACTAATAAATTGTTATATTCATAACATAAATAAAGGTTATGTTATGCGAACAATACTCTTCATATTCCTTATTAGTTGCACTATTATTATTTCTTCGTGCAAAAAGACCGATAATATTGTTGAAAGCAGTTTACCTCAGTCCGGAATAAGCTTTGAACCACAGAGGGCCAAAGTAGGGCAGAAAATCAAGATATTCGTACAACACAGCGACATAAACTTTAAGCCCGATGATCAGATATTTTTCAACGACTGCTGGAATATGGCTGACAGTATTGTGGGAAACACAATATATACCTTTGTACCATACATCCCAAATGCACCTGAGGATTGGAAGGTCCGGTTCGGGATGCATTACAAAGATTCTGTTTACTTGGTTGAAGGAGTCCTGAAAGTAGAAACTGAACCGGGCATTTCCCCAAAAACAGTAACATGGAATCCTGTAGATCCTGTTTCAGTGGCGGAATCTTTTTATTTTCCTAAAGCATATTCGCTGCAATACGGCTGGAACGGTAAAAAAAGCAACGACACAATTTATCTTACACAAAAATATCCTGCCAGCGAATCCTATGGTGAATATAAGTTAGTGTTCCACGATAACGGTTCGGGCAAACTGCCTGAACTTATTTCGGCTGTTAAAATTCTTTATCCCGATTATCTTCCAATTGAACCAAATACCTTAAGAGATACAATTAAACAGGTCTTAGTCCGGATTGATAAATGGGGAGGCGGCAATGTCTTTAGCGGCAGAGTCTTTCCCCAGGTTGGTGAATTTACTTCATCTGGATTTAAATACCTGAAAAGTGCAGACCACTTTTTAGATAAATATACTTTCTACTGCACCATTAAACCCTGATGATAATCCCAAAACTGGTGCGCATTTTTGATATTCCCTTTTCAAAGCCGGATTAAGTACAACATTTCATGCTTGCTACTTTGACCCGAGCTTTTTATTCTGTCTCAAAAGCTCAAGAGCTTCCGCAGCCCTTTTTGCCTGAGTCTCCTCTTTCTTTGCGCTCGTTATCCACAATATGTAGAGTCTGCGGTAAGAAGGGGCAAGACTGCTGAAATTCTTCCATGCAAGGGTATCTGCCCTTATGGCCTTTTCCACAAGAGGCGGAATAACCAAAACTTTATTCTTCTGCGGGGACGTTTTGTTTTCGGAACTTTCCTCAAGTGGAAACGTAACCTTCGAAAGGCCGGACTCAGTCATCCTGCCTTCTTTGATAAGCTTTCTTACTCTTGCTTTGTTTACTTCGGACCAATTTTTCGTATTTGTCCTCGGCGTAAACTTCCTTATATAGCGCTCTTCATCCAGCTTCTTAATTGTACTGTCTATCCATCCATAGCACAGTGCCTCACCGACAGCATCTTCCAGGGGCAGTATGGGTTTATTGGCGCTCTGTTTATAAAAGACCAGCCAGATAACATTTTCCTTCAGATGATTTTTCTTCAGCCAGGCCCGCCATTCCTTGGCGGTCGTTACATGCAGGGTTTTAAGAGCTTCCATTACGTATCCTCTGTAGGGATAGTTTGAAAATGTATGAAGATTAATAGTCCAAAGTTAAAAAGCCTGAAACCAAAAGGCAAAAGGATAATCTTCGCTCTTTTTTCTTGCGTGAGTAATTTCCTGTTCTGGCCGTTGGTCTGTTGTCCTCGGAACTAGTGCTGAATATCATTGTAGAGCTGGATCGCTGGAAGTTATTATTCTATCAAATAAGTTTGAGTATTCTGGTTGGATGGCTTAGCTTAAAGTCCTTTTTCTCTTTTGGCTTCGATGGATTCAGGATTTTGGCGAGCCTTCCCTTATAGCCCTTTGTATAGCTTTTCACTCTGGCATCAAATTGAATTCTGTCACCTTCTTTAAGATTTAACTTCTCAAAACCTGTTGTTAAATTGAACCAAAGGTGATCTGTTAAAACTTTCCCGGAGCTGTCCTGAACATTCTTAAGCAAGACCGTTTCTTCTGTACCTTTATAACCGCTCTTTACTCCAAAGCGGACAAACTCTGCAAAGAATGTCTGACGCTCACCGTCAATGACTCTTAATCTGTCTCTCATATAACTTCAACTTTCCGATGTTTGTTTATTTTACAGATGAAATGTACATGCACCCCGGCCTGGGAACTCGTCCATGCGAATTTAATTAAAATTAAGGTAAAGCTGAAGGAATTTAATATGTGACTGATTGGAAAACATATTTTATGACCTTAGTTGAGGATTATTTGTTATCTTTGTTTAAACAAAATATCCTGAAGAAAGGAAAGATGGAACCTGAATTAATAACAGATCAGAAGTATTTAAGTATACGCGATGAATTGCTGAGGCTTGAAACATTGCTTCATCACCCTGAAGAAGGAACTACGCGAAAAGATTTTGAAGCAATGACAGACGAGTTGTTCTGGGAAGTCGGGGCTTCAGGAAACCGCTATAGCAGGAGCTTTGTTCTGGATGTCCTTGTAGAGAGAGCACAAAACATAAACCCGGACGATAAATGGTTAACGAGAGAGGCCTGGTGTAACGAAATATCAGCAAATTACTTTTTGCTTACATATACTCTCATTCAAGGTGAAAGAATAACCCGGCGCTCTTCTATATGGCGGAAGCACGAAGACTCCTGGAAGATAGTATATCACCAGGGGACAATAGTCTAGAACTTAAATCCGGGTCGGATGGACTTTTGAATAGGGACCCCGGATGTAATTAAATATCTTTTTTGAATACCAGATGTAAAGCTTTTTTCGAGGGAGTAAACTCAACACACTTATAGCCAAGCTCAATTAAATTAATGTTTGTAAATAAGTTCTCTCCTGAGTTCAGAAGAACTGGTGCTATGGCTATATGCATCTCATCCAGCAGTTTTGCCTTCAGATACTCTTTAACGGTTTCAACACCTCCGCCCAGACGAATATCTTTTCCCGCGGCTTTTTCTTTTGCCATTTCAAGGGCCGCTTCTATTCCTTCGGTAACAAAATAAAAAATAGTTCCTCCTTCCATTTCAATAGGAGGCCGTGCATAGTGAGTTAAAACATAAACAGGAGTGTGGTAAGGAGGATTCTCTCCCCACCATCCCTTCCAGGAGAAATCTTTCCATGGACCTCTTTCCGGCGTAAACATATTTCGTCCCATAATCCAGGCGCCAATATTTTGGAAACCTTTATCAGCAAAGTCATTGTCTATTCCAAAAATTCCTTCAGCCTTATCCCCGCCGTGCATCTTCTGGAAAGTATCAGTCGGAAAAACCCATTCGTGCACTGCCATTCCATTTCTCCCTAAAGGATCCTCAAGGCTTTGATCCGGTCCTGCTCCAAATCCATCCACAGAAACACTGAAAGACATTACTTTTAATTTGCTCATATATTAATCTTCATACTAATAAGGGTTATAAATAATTAAACAAAAATCCGTGTAACTTTCTACCTTTCACCCGGTCAGAAGAGAATAGGGAAGCGTTGAAGAAATTTATTAAATCCAAATATATATCAGGCCGATTTACTTCTACTTGCAAAAATTATTCCCTTTAACATATCCTTTGGGCTGCTATATTTAAGCAGTAATAAAGGTCTCATTTACTAATTAAATGAAAGGAACTAAAATGTCATCGGTAAGTATATATCTGAATTTTAAGGGCAATACGGAAGAGGCGTTTAATTTTTATAAATCGGTTTTTGGCGGCGATTTTATGGCACTGCAGCGCTTTAGGGATACACCGG
>JBLMYS010000091.1:0-5961 GCA_050258415.1 Acidobacteriota bacterium
TTAGCCCTGTTAATTACGGTCTTGCCGACCGTGTTTCCCACGGCTTTATTGACAAGTCTGATGTTTGGAAAAGATGAAGTTGCAGCCTGAAGTTTCCGGTATGTCTCCTGCATCGGTTCAAAGACCCAGACTTTGCTCTGAGGGAAATTCTTGGCGTAGAGCCTTGCCGTGTTTCCGATTGCGCCTCCTACATCAAGTATGTCCATGTTTTCAAGCTTCAGCTTTCTGGCCAGATCGATGCTTTTTTCAATGTGGAGATACTCCTGAAAATACACGTTTTCAATAAAGTCTGTAACTTCCTTTTTAAGAGGAACAGAAAATACATACTTCTGAAGGTACCTGTTGCTCTTTAAGGGTGAAACATACAAAGACAAAAAAGGTTTGGCAAGGCTCGCTAACTTCATATAGAATAACTGCTAAAAGTTGATTGTTTGAAAAAATAAAGAATAAATATAACAAATTAAAGGGAAAATATAACCATGGACCTGTAAATAAGGCCTCCGTTCTTTCTTACCTGAAGTGACAGCTTAAGGAAAACAACTATCTGTTGAAGAGGTTTTTTGCAATGTACCTTTTGGATTTTTTAAGCAGGCTGTATTTGTAAATCTTCCGGAATGATTCTAAGACCGCGTCATCCACAAAAGGAGGCACAAAGACGGGATTGGGGTTGCTTTTAGTAAGGTCATTATTGTATTTAGTTACGGGCTTATTGTAATGTACGCCGCTGCCGTCAAAGCCGATATTATCTATATAGGAATAAAGAGGATATACAGCCAGGGCTCTATTCTTGAAATGAGTGTATGTCCAGCGGATTGACCATGAGTCGATCTTGCCCTCAACCTGTGCAATAAGCATATTGGTCAGATCATCACCCGAACTATTGAACTCCTTTTGCTTTTTTCTGTCTGAAATAAAACTCTCAAAATCAGATAAATCCCAATCGGCAAGCCTCCACCTGTCGAGCCAGGTACCCCAGCCATATGAGCTGTTCCTGTATGTGAAGTATACGTCATACGGATAGCCGGCGCTCTTTTTCATTACACTGGAGTTGTGACTGAAGCCGCAGACGGTAAAAACATTCTTATATTTTTCATAATATATAAGCCCCTCATTCATATACTTTAAGAAATAGGTTGAGGTAATCAGATCATCTTCAAGCACAATAACTTTTCCATACTCACCCAGAAGCCTTGTGGCGCCGCTTATAATTGAGTTTGCAAGTCCGAGATTTTTCTCCTGCTCAATGACAGTTACTTTCTTAAAGCCTGAGATATTATTTATAATTTCTCTGACCTGTGTAACGGAAGGTTCATCTTTGGGAGCCTTTGCTGCATCCGAAAATACAAAGAGCTCACTCTCTGAGGCATAAATGTTGTTCTTCAGGGCATTTATTGTCTCTTTTGTATGGTTCGGCCTTTTATAGACGAACAGGGCTATGGGAGCAAGATTTATCGGCATAAATTTATCAGCAGGTCTAAATTGTTTAATTCAGGAAAACCAGGAGAAAACTCTTTTGATGTAAAAATAATCAATGTTCATGTGTTTTTCCAGTGACTAATAACAGGCGGCGGAACTGCTCCGGTCACTTAGGAACTCAATATTTATTGTACTGCTCTAAGAGCAGCATAAAGGAAAATTGACTATATTTGTCTTTTAGATCCCGAAGAAATTAATGCCTTCATAGCGCAGGGGAGTGAAGCTTCGGCAAATGTTAAACATATATCCGGCAACTAACCAGATTCAACGTAAATGGGAATTGTAATAAGGCAGAGTGCAAAGACTTTAGTAGTTACATATATTGGATTTTTAATTGGGTATGTCAATACTCTAATACTCTTTCCGCTTGCACTTTCGGTTGAACAAATAGGACTTCAGAGAATTCTGATCGATGTTTCGGTCTTCTTTGCAACTTTTGCCGCCCTGGGATCGACACACATCCCTTTAAGGTATTTCCCGTACTTCAAAAATCCCGAGAACAAACATAACGGCTTTCTTTTCTTTCTCCTGTGCCTGAGCTTCTGCGGATATATAGCTTTTCTTTTTCTGTTCTTTGGCCTGAAGAACCAGCTGATCGGCATGTATTCCAGGAATGCCGCCCAGCTTACAGAGTACTATTACTATCTGATCCCTTTTACGTTTATTCAACTCATAATGATAGTCCTTGAGGCTTATACAATAGTCCAGTTAAAACCTGTAATTCCCAGGTTCATAAGGGAAATCGTTCTGAGGATCCTTTTTTCTCTTGGGGTTCTTGGCATTTTCTACAAAATTATCACCTTCCACACTTTTGTGGATTTAATACTGATCTTTTATCTCTTTGCGCTAGTACTTCTTTTAATATATACCTATTCTATCGGATCACTTTCCTTGCGCCCTGATTTTACCGCCTTCAAAAGCCCAATGCTGAAAAGCATGCTGGTCTTTGGCGGCTTTGTGCTCCTTGGCAATACAAGCGATATAATAATCAGGAATATCGACAGCTTAATGCTCAGTTCATATTCTGGACTTAAGAGCACGGGCATTTATACCATAGCACTCAATATTGCGCTGGTCCTGGAAATACCGAGAAGATCGATGTCACAGGTGGTTGTTCCCCTGGTTGCTGAAGCAACAAAGAACGGAGATTTGAGAAGAATTGAGGAATTATATAAAAAGTCGTCCATTAACCAGCTCATTATCGGTGGACTGCTCTTCCTGGTAATCTGGTGTAATATAGACAGCATTTTTAAGTTTATTCCACGCGGCAATACGTTTGTCCTCGGTAAATGGGTGGTCTTTTATCTGGGCCTCGGAAAACTCTTCGACATGGCAACAGGCATAAATGCAGAAATAATCACAACCTCGAAGTACTACAAGTACGACCTTTTCTTCTATGCGGGGCTGAGCCTCCTGGCTATCGGCGCCAATATGCTCCTCATCCCGGCCTTCGGACTTACAGGGGCCGCAATGGCCAGCGCCCTGTCGGTTCTGCTTTTTAACTCTATGAGATACATTTTTATCTGGCGGATTTATAAGATTCAGCCTTTTTCAAAAAACACCGTTAAAATGCTCGTTGTTACGGCCATTGTGCTCCTTTTTAATTTAATTTTCCCCCACATCGCGGGGCATTTTGTCTGGGACGTTGCCGTACGCGGATTTTTTATTACACTGCTGTTTTCAATTCTGACTTATTTCTCAAAAGCTTCTGAAGATATAAATAGTACAGTTGTTAAAGTCCTGGGAAGATATTTGGGCTAAAGGCCTTTTCCATGGGTGTGCTCGAAGATAGGCTATTAATAAAAAAGCCCGGACACACCCGCTGTTTTTCCGGGATGCCGGGCTTTAATTAAAGACTCTGCTGATTAAAACGGGATTTCGCCATTATATACGAAAACAATATCGTACTTTATCGCCAGACGGTAATCTCCGGAAAACTTTGATATATAATTCTTCAACTCTTCAATCGTCGGGTAGTCACGCGTACCAACAAAGAGGCGCGCGTCATCAATCATTATAAGATGATCCTTTACGGGATGCGTGAAAACAGTCTCCAGCTCGGCCATAATAGGTGTTTCCAGGTCGGCCTTTGATGTTACACCGCCCGAGTAATGCCCATCTAACCAGAAGAGGCATTTCTCGCGGATGTCCTTTATTGCTACAGGCAGGAGTTTTGCGCTGTCTCCGTTGTAGATCTTGATGCCCGGATAAGGGGCGAATTTCTCTACAGCCCGCCTGTACAAAGGCTCGCTTAGTTCAATAGAAGCCAGATGGTCAAAGTCACCTTTCAGGGAATCTAGCATAAAACCAAGATAGGTCCCAGTCTCAACGAGTGACCTTATGTTGTATTTTGCGGCAGCCTTCCTGATTGCATTTTCCTTTACAAAGTGGGGAACAGGAACATAATTCTCATCCTTTTCCCATTCACTCTTTAATTTTTCTTCCAGAATATGCCACGCTTCATATTCTTTTTTAATTTCATTTTGCCTGAAAAAATCGGCGGCTTGTTCCGGTAAATACTTTAGTAATGTTTTTCTTAATATTCCCACTTTGATAGCATCCTTTTAGATTTATTGAGAACCGGTAAATTAAATGATCATATTGAACATTATCGAAACAATCCGGCTCAAAAATAGAACCGGATTGTTCTTGAATTTTACTCTGCCTTTTGAGCCTCTGGTGTCCTCTTTTTATAAAACAGGCTGAAGAGGAAAATCAGTATTATTAAGGCACTCAGCGTGAGGGCCAGGTACTTGCTTATTACAAAGCTTACGGGCTCAAACCTGAATTCTATTGTGTGCTCACCCCTGGGAACCACGATTCCGCGGAATGCATGATTGACTCTGTAAATCTTTGTTTCCTTGCCGTCAACTAAAGCCTTCCACCCCTTCGGATAATAGGTGTCGCCTAAGAACATGAGATTGTTGCCTGTGGCCTTTGCTTTAATTGAAATATATTCATCTTTGTACTGGTTGACCTTTACATATGCCTGCGTTGTGTCGGGCCTGTCAATGCTGAGGCCCCCTTCTTCTAAGAACGCCAGCTCTTTGGGGTCAAATGCGTTGTTCTTTATAAGGTTCAGTATCTGAATGGCCGGCTTAACCTGTACGTTGCTTACAAAATATGCCCTCGGAAGCGACTTGTCGTACCTGTAGACAACATCCTTCTGATCATTTGATATTTGCGTCAGATCACTGAAATTTATCTGGCGGTCAAAGACAACGTATTTTGTATTCAGCATCCTCCAGAGCGTCGGGTTGGCTGGAGTCCCGACAACGTCTATTATATCCTGATATGCTCTCGGCTTGACGCCTGAATATCCGAAAAGGTCCTGTACAAGAAAGTATGCGTTAAAGTTCGCGTCGTTTCCAACCGAACCGAGCGATCCGTCCTGCTTTAAGTTTATTATGCGGAAAGGCTCCTTGTCGTTCTGTGACTTTATGGCTGAAATATATGCGGGCTCCCTGAAGGCCTCCTCCATATTTGCCTGCTGAACATATTCAGCGCCGCGGTTATCAATTCTCCACAGGTCAAAAACTGTAAATACTACTACTGCCAGCAGCACCACGTCGCGGCTTATCTTCTGATTGACATATGTAAGCGCCAGACCGAAAGTCAAAGCTGCCATTGCAAGCACGAGGTGCGTGTCAGTAAGGAACATGTCGGCTGCATAGTCAGCAAGCTGCTTTAAGTACTGCGGATTTTTACCCGACTCGGTTACTCTTGCCGTAAACCAGTCACGGAGCACCCCGCTTAATACAAATGAAAGAACAAGCAGCCCCGTAAACCCGAAAGCTGCAAATTTTACTATCTTCTCAGCCCTGGAGTCTCTTTCATTTCTCAGGCTTATGATCTTCCAGAGCCCTATGCCGGCTAAAAACGGGAAGCTCAGCTGCACGAGCACCAGTATCATTGAAGGCACCCTGAACTTGTCAAACGCCGGAAAGTAATAGAACATCAGGTCGAAGATGGGGGAGAAGGTCTTCCCGAATGATATGAAAAGCGCAATGCCTGAAAGTATGGTCAGGAACTGTACAAACGGATCCTTCCAGCAGGTGAAAATGGCGTAGAGCCCAAGTAGGAATACCAGAACCCCCATGTACATTGCAACATCCACAAATTCCATCTGCCCGAAGTATGTGTTAACCCTGTATTCCTGTCCGTTTGTCAAAGGTCCCTGATATGTTGAATTTCCAAAGCCGTAGTAAGAAGGAATAAGAAAAGTCATTACTTCACCGGGAGAAAAAGACCACTGTGTGTGGTAGTCGTAATAAGCCTGCCCTGAGGTCGGCTCACCCTTTGCTGCCGGGCCCTGGTTCTCAACAACACTCTTGCCTCCACGCGTAGAATAAGGGGAGTACTCATAGATCTGTGTCAGGTTGTCACTCTGAATGAGTATGGCAATCATTGCCGCTGCGGCAAATACTCCGACTGACTTCAAAAGCTGGCGCTGAAGCATGCGGTCTTTCTTCATGAAGGAACGGA
>JBLMYS010000092.1:0-9337 GCA_050258415.1 Acidobacteriota bacterium
AAGGGCGGTAAATCAGGGGGGTATGGGGAAATGGTCGGAGGAAAGGACCTTTACAACCGTGCCGCCGCTTCCGGCTGTTCCGGTATTGGCAATGCCATCGGACAGCTCAAAGGATAACACGGTCAGCCTTAAGCTTGAATGGAAGCCGAACAGGTATACCGAACGCTACAGGCTGACGGTATCTGAAGATGAGAAGTTTTCAAAAATAATAGTTGCCGATTCAACAATTTCAGATACGGTAACGGTAAAAGAAGTAAAGCAGTTAAAAGAGGGGATGAAGTACTTCTGGAAGATAAGCTCCATTAATGGCGCAGGGGAAGTTTATTCCGGTGCCTGGGCATTTACCACACTTCTAAACGCGCCTGACAGTCTGAGGATTAATGTATTAAGTAAGAGCAAGCTGCAGCTGACATGGAAAGACAAATCCAACGGGGAGTCTGGTTTCATAATTGAAAGGAAATGGAAACAGGCGGCTGACTCTGTCAATTATATTGTACTGGACACTGTAGAGGCGAACACTGCAAGCTACATAGATTCAATGCTGGAAGTTAAATCCTCCTACAGTTACCGTATAAGATCCTTCACTCCGTATGTGTTATCGGATTATATCGACATTACAATCACCGGTGTTGATGGAGCGGATGAATACAGTCATATTCCAAAGGATTACATGCTGCTGCAGAATTATCCGAATCCATTTAATCCCGTGACGGTAATTAAGTACGGGCTTCCCTCGGAGAGTCATGTTAAGATTACAATATTTAACGCGCTCGGGCAGGAGGCAGGGAAGTATGTAAATGAGATCCAGAGCGCCGGATTCCATCAGATTAATTTAAACGCGGGGAGGTTCTCCTCGGGAGTTTATTATTACCTGATAGAGGCAAGGGCGACCGACGGTTCGAGGGATTTCAGGAAGGTTAAGAAGATGATGGTGATAAAATAATTTACCGCAGGGCTGCCGTGTGAATTACATGGCAGCCCCGAAAAGCACAAAGGCAGAAGTTAAATCCTTCTAGTGTTCTGAAACCTTCTCGAGGACCTCGCCGCTAAGTTTCATATTGTGCGAAGCAAGGGCCATATCGCCCAGTGAGCAGATACCCACGAGTCTTTTCTGGCGGTTAAGAATAATAAGTCTTCTAATCTGGTTTTTCTGCATTGTTTCCGCCATTTTCTCCACCGGTTCATCCTCGTAGCAATAGACGACTTTTTTGGTCATAATGTCGCGGACCTTATCGGTTTTGGGGTCGTGTCCCTCGGCGGATGATCTGATAGCTATATCGCGGTCGGTTATCATGCCGATAAGCTTATCGTTTTCGTAGACGGGAAGGATACCGCAGTCGAGCGATTTCATTTTCTGAGCCGCTTCGGCAACAGAGATGTCGGGTTTTATAATTTCAACGTGCGGGGTCATAATTTCTTTAATTGTCATACCGGTCCTCCTTATAGATGTTTGTTACAATACTATTCTAAAAATCGGATAAAGTGTCAAGGGATATTCGGGGGTGGGGGGATTTTCATAGAATTCCGGAGGAATGACTTGTTTGCAGCATTTTTGTTTTTATGGCATATCTGTTATTTTAAACGTCAATAAAATTTCATCCCTTTCCTATTGAAAACCAAGGAGTAATTATGTCGCTAAAGACATCTGTTGTCTTTATTCTGGTCCTGCTGTCCACTTACAGTTTTGCTGAAAATATTAAGAGTAAATCATTAGTTGCCGATGCCTGGAAGGCATGGCAGAAAAACGACCATGAACTCGTGAGGGAAAGCTTTCTTAATGCAATTAAGGAAGACCCCAAAAATACTCATGCCTACTGGGGACTTGCTTTTATGTACTCTCTTGAGGGCAAACAACAGAATGCCTGGGAAACATTTAAAAAGGCCATTGAATTAGAAACAACGCCTTATCCTTTCGAATATTCCGTCATGATTTCAAAGGCTGTTTACGGAAAGGAACTGGAAAACCCCGATTTAGTGGAATGGTATAAAAAAATCAAAGAAAATCCCGACCCGATGGGAATCCTCAAAGCCATAGCCTGCGAAAGGCTGGGCAAGTACTATATTTCCCAAAATAATTTTCAGGAATCTGAGAAGTACTTTAAGGAACTTAATACAGTTGACGATTGGATGCTTATAGGGCCTTTCGATAATATATCCGCTTCGGGCTACGACAAGGCCTATCCTCCTGAAAATGAATTTGCGCCATCAGGGGAATATTCCGGGCAGAACGGGGTGCCCGCAAAGTGGATCAAAATGCCGATGGCCAGAAGGGACCGCTGGATAGATTTTACCCGTTTCTATGCCCAGACTAACGCGGTTTTTTATGGAAACACATTTATCTTTTCACCAAAAAAACAGAGGGTCCACCTAAGAATAGGCACCTCCGGGTTTTTGCGCGCCTTTGTCAATGATCAGATGGTTATTGATATTTTCGAAGAACGGAACAATGACGTCGATACATATATAGCTGAAGTGGAGCTTCAGGAGGGGTGGAACAGACTTATGGTCAAGTGCGGCTCGGCCGAAATATCCGGCTGTAACTTCCTTGCCCGCATTACCAATGAGCGGGGCGAAAAAGTAAACGGCCTCAGGTATTCCTCTGAAGAGCATTCGTACAACAGAACAAAATCCGCTGATGTTAAAATGATAGCCAGTTTTGCGGAAGACTTCTTCAGTGAAAAAATAAAATTGCACCCGGAAGAACCGGAGAACTATATCCTTCTGGCTGACGCATTCTTAAGAAACGATAAAACGGCTGAAGCTGAAATGGTGCTTAACGACGCAATTAAGCAGTACCCCGACTGCATGCTTTTCTATCATAAAATCATCGAAGCATACCAGAGGGGCAAGAAGAACGACGAGGTGGAAACAACTTACGAGAAAATCTTCTCTGCAGATAAGAACATTCCCGATGCCCTGTTAAATAAAATCAACCAGTACCTGAAAAACGAGGAATACGATAAAGCCTCCGAGGTAATGGATATGCTGGCAAAAGCCGCGCCCGGTTCAATGGAACTTATAGCGGGCCAGCTAGGCTTTGCCGGAAAAAGAGTGCAGCTGGAGAAGATAGTTGAGCTTTCTGAAGAGGCCTGCCGGAAATTTCCTTATGAATATAATTTTGCTCAGCTGGACGCGGCAATAAAATACCAGAAGGCAAAAAGCAGTCAGGATGCCGTAAAGGTACTTGAAGAATTCCTTAAGAGAAATTACAGCCTCGATGCAATTTATTTGATATCTCAGTATTACCTCCAGGCTTCGGATATAACCGGCTGGGAGAAATACATGAACCTGATGATTGATTACGAGCCTGCTTCACCCGGCTGCTATTACACAATGGCCAAGACATTTTATTCCATGCGCCAGTACGATAAGGCTGAAACTGAAATGAAAAAGGCCCTCGGGTTCTGCAACAACAGCTCACTCTACTGGAACCAGCTTGGCGAAATTTGCAGAATGAAAAACGAAAAAAAGCGTGCTATTGAAATGTTCAATAATGCTCTCGTCTTCGATCCTGCCGACTATGAAGCACGCGGCAAAATAAGGGAACTGATGGGAAAGGAATCCTTGTACAGGCAGTTCGAACAGGACGACATAAATGAGCTCGTAAAAAATGCCCCTTCCAATAACGCCTATCCGGATGACGACGGGGTTATTCTTCTGAACACTATGAAAAGGCTTGTTTACCAGAAAGGCGCTTCAGAATCGACTGAGGAACTCCTGGTTAAACTTTTTAATAAAAAAGGAATTGATACGTACAAAGAGTACTGGGTTAATTATAATTCCGGTCAGCAGCTCTTAATTGAAAAAGCTGTTGTTATTAAAAAAGACGGCAGCGAAATAAAAGCAGATATCGAGGATAACCATATTGTCTTTAAGTCGCTCGAGGAAAACGACTGCATATACATAAAACACCGCATAAAAAATGCTTTTGCGGGGATGCTGGCAAAATATTACTGGGATTCGTTTAATTTCAGCAGCTACTACCCGGTTAAAAAAGCCAGCTACAGTGTTCTTCTGGAAAACGATTCCGACTTCAAGTACTTGATGCAGAATATGACGGGTAAACCTGAGGAGAAAAAAACACCGGATGGCACACTATATAGCTGGGTGCTGAACGATCAGGAGGCATTAAAAGAAGAGTATGGCATGCCGGAGCTCATTGACGTTGGAAGGGTACTGACAATTTCAAATCTTCCCGACTGGAGCCTGCTGGTTGACTGGTATTCGGACCTTACGAAGAACAAAACCAGGTCGAATTATGAAATCAAAGAGCAGGTGAATAAACTTTTTGCAGGAAGAGAAGGGCTTTCGGAAGATGAAAAGATTAAGATCATCTATGATTTCATTACAGAGAACATGAGCTACAGCAGCGTTTCTTTCCGTCAGTCCGACCTTATTCCGCAGAGGGCAAGGGATGTTCTTGCCACAAAAATAGGCGACTGTAAGGACGTTGCCACTTTATGTAAAGCCATGCTTAAGGAAGCAGGAATCAATTCATACTATGTACTTGTAAGCACCACCGGTGACGGGCGCTATGAAAACCCGCTGCCTTCACTGATATTTAATCACTGCATTCTGAACGTAGAGACTAAGAACGGCAATAAGTTTATCGACCTTACAGCAAGCAATTACCCGGTTAATTCGCTGCCGTATATGGATCTGGATGCATTATATCTTTTAATTAAGCCCGGGGTTACCGCTCCGGCAAGACTTCCTCAGGCCAGCCTGAAAGAGAGCATTTCTTCTAAATCGGCCACGGTAAAGGTAAATACAGACGGCACCATTAACATGAAATGCACCGCCAGAAAGTCCGGTCTTATAGGGGCTACTTACAGGGATGCATACAGATTTGTAGATAATGTGGAGCTCAAAGAAAGTATATCCAAATCTCTGAGCCAGGTCTTTCCAAACTTAAAACTGCTTGAATACAATTGCGGCAATATGGATGATTTTGAAGCGCCTGTGGAATACAGTTATACATTTGAGACTCCTGACCTGGTGAGTGAAACCGGGAATTTTTCAATATTAAAACTTCCATGGCTCGACGGCCTGAATCCCGATTACGGGTTTGCATATGAAAAAAGGAAATATCCATATGTCAGGAAAACCGATCAGAGCAGCCTGACAGAAGAAATGGATGTTATTCTGCCCGAAGGTTATGAGCCGATGGATGCCGGCAAGTCTACTTCCTGTTCTTCTCCATTTGCAGATTACACGATCGATATTGTCTATAAGGACGGGGTTATTCATGCCAAAAGGAGTATTGTTTTTAAGAAATCCTGGATTACTCCTGAAGAATATGCCGAATGCAAGGAGTTTTACAATAAAGTGCTGAAGGAAGATTCAAAGCAGATACTTCTAAAAAAGAAGATATAATGGGTGCCGCCCGTGGGGCAGTTAAGGGCTGCCCCCAAAAAGGAGTGTAAATGAATAAGATTTTTAAGGCTTCGGGGTTTTTTAACGTGCCCGACGGAACAAAAGTAGCTTCACTTTTTAATTCAACAGATGTTTCAGGCAATATTGCGGGACCGAAGGAAGGGATAAGCGTTGCCATAGGGGAAATTGATCCGGGCACGAAATCCAAAATTCATGTTCATCCCCTGGTATCGCAGGTTACCTTTGTGCTTGATGGCGCAATATCAATTTATATGAAGGACAGCACGGCTTCTGAAAAGTATAAACTGGAGCTGAAAAAGGATGAAGCCGTAATGACAGAAGAGGGCACATTCTTCCAGCTGATAAATGAGTCGGACGAAATATGCCGGGTTATGTACATAGTAACGCCGGAGTTTTTATTTGAAACGGCTGATAAAAAGGTTGTCTACAATGATGCGGTTGTACTGGAAATGGACTGGGAAGAACTTGCACATTTAGACTGGAAGGCGCCGGAGCTCCTAAATTGCAATATTACCGCAGAAGCCAGACAAAAAGCTTTGGAAAGGATAACCGCTGCAAAAAGGTAAAACCGGGGGTGCTAAAATCTTCTTCTTTCAAATGAGGTATTCCCATTTTTACTCTTGTGCTCGAGGGCTCTGATCATTATTTGGGCGCAGGCTTCGGTGTCGGAGCCGGCTTCGTGATGGTTTAAGGGAATTCCGAAATATTCACATACATTGTTTAATTTGGTGGGACGTATATTCCATAACTGGCGCGAAATTTTAACCGTGCATCTGAATGGAATTCCCGGGTATTCAATATCATACAAATCGCAGCACGCCCTGAGGACTCCCTCGTCAAAGGACGAATTATGGGCGGCGCAAAAATCCACTCCATGGAACATGTGTTCAATTTCGGGCCACAATTCCCCAAACGTCAGTTCATTCCTTACATCCTTCCACGTAATGCCGTGAATATCGGTAAATACAAACCACGGGCTGGGGGGTTTAATCAGGTGCGTCTGCCTGCGAACAACCTTATTATTCTCCACGCGCACGAGTCCGATAGCGCAGGCGCTGTCTCTTTTATAATTAGCGGTTTCAAAATCTATAGCCAGGAACTTCAAAAAGCCTCACATTTTTGGCCGAAATATAATTCTTTTTCGCAATTTATGAAATGCCCTTTCATCTGATAGGCAGATAAAGAAAAGTGCATAAATAATACATTCCTATTGACTCATAATAAAAATTAACTTTGGTGGTCAAAAAAAACTGATTTTCTTAGTGGCTAAAGCTAACCTTTAGCCACTTATATTTCAAGTAGTCTTTATTCTCTAATTAGGTTTAGTATCTCAAGAATTTTGCTAAAGCCGTCTTTTCGCCCTTACCCCAAATGGCACGTGCCTCTGTCCATCCGGTAGCGATATCGACTGTATTTACGGTATAGATGAACATTCCTGCAACACTATTTCCGCAGTGAGCCGCAGTATCGGCCTCAATAAAGCCGGGCCTCGCTTCATCCCACTGGTTTGTCTTTATGAGAACGCGTTTCTTTAAGAGCTTACCCGGCTTTGTTGTACTAAGGCCCAGTCTCGTCATCTTCTTTCTTTCCCTTATAAGAATGCGGTCTATTGTTGCAGGTGAAATCTGAAGAAGCATTCTCTTGTTTATTTCATTCAGCTTTATACAGAACATCTTTTCATAGAAGGGCAGCCAGTTAGGGATTACGGCCTTCAGCCTCTTGGAGCAGATCATATTGGTGGTCTTTAGGAGAACTTTCAGAAAGTGAATTATTACGGGATCATTGTATAGCCTGGGCCTTCCCGGCTTCTTCTTCCTCTTTTTCCTTACTTCGAGGAAAGGAGAGTATGGATTGAAGGAAGGCGCAGCTCTGCAATATAAGCAGCCTCAGCCGCCATTCCTCTTTGGAAAAAGAAGCAGCTATACCTGGGGCGGAATTGATGCGAAATACGAAATTACTCATGAGCTTTTTGCCCGCGGGAGATTTGTATATAACGCGGTCACTCAGGGCAATTCTCCGGAGAAAAAAGCCAATGAGGTTTATTTGGCGTTGTATTATGGAATGTGAGGGCTAGGAGGTAGGGAGTAGGAGGTAGGGGGTAGGAGATAGGGAGTAGGGGGAAGGGAGTTGGAGGAAGGGGGGAATTATGATGATTATTTGCAATTGGAGAAAAAATAAAAAAGAATGCTTGGAATTTTAAGAATTTAAATTTACCTTAAAAGCAGGACAAACATAAGGAGGGGTGCATGGAATTTGTTATACTTTTCATGTTGGTCGGCTTTTATGTTTCTGTTTATATGATTATTAAAAAAGAAAAGAGGCAGAACGGCATTAACACTTCTACGTTCTAGGTTCGAGATTCGAGGTTAAGAAATTGAAAGCCCGCTTTGCGGGCTTTTTTATGCATATCTGTTATAATTAAAACATATCATTATTTCACTGGAGGAGCAAGATGAGAAAGATTGTTTTGGTTCTGCTTGTGTTCGCTTCATGCATCTATGCACAAAATAAGCCTGTTGCGGGGCAGGATTATACTATTATTTATGATGCCGCAAAGGGGAGTCTTGTTAATCCTAACGAGGTTACGCTCGTTTATACTTTCGATTACTGGGGACGTCAGGTTAGCGCTCCTAATAACGCGGGCGACCTCTATAGGAATGTGACGAACCCTGATTCGGGAAGGGCATCCAGAATGAATATGACTAAAGAGGGGAATATCTGGAAGGCTTCTGTTAAAATTCCTGAATCGGCTTCTCTCCTTTCTTACTATTTTACCGATGGAAAGAAAAATGACGATAATATGTTGAAAACTTACGTCTCTTATATTTACGACGGCAAAATGAAGCCTGTCAGGAACGCCAGGTTCTCTAATGTGGATTTTATGGTTATGGCGGGAAAATCCCTGGACGAGCAGATACGCGAGCTGGAGGCGGAAATTAAAGACTTTCCTGATAACTTTACCGCAAGGTTCGCTTACCTTACAAAAAGAATGGCTAAGATAAATGACTACGGCAGCCTGGTAAAGGAAAGAAAGTATTTTGAGAATTACTTTACTGACCTTAAAAAGAAGTATAAGGATAATTATGATGTGCTTAATATTGAGGTAAGAACTTACGACCAGTACTTATACTCTATGGGAAGATTGTATAATAATGAGTACATGGGGATTGACACTATATATAAAGACCTGCTTGGTAAAATCCCCCCTGAAAAGATGAGTACCTACGTTAAACGCGCTTATGACAGAATGAAGAAAAATGAAGAGGGGAAGAAATTTGTAGAATCGATTGTGGGCAAGGACGCGCCGGAGTTTGAGTTTGAAACGATTAAAGGGGAGAAGATGAAGCTCTCCGACTTTAAGGGAAAATATGTTCTGCTCGATTTCTGGGGAACATGGTGCGGTCCCTGCGTTGGGGAGATACCGAATCTTGTGAAGGCTTATAAGCAGTTTAAGGAGAAGGGGTTCGAAATTATCAGCATCAGCAGCGATTTTATGAACGGGAAGAAGGATAAGGATTATCTGAAGAAGTTTACGGATGAAAAGGAGATGGGGTGGAATCATGTGCTGGATAACGGTCTGATACACCAGTCGTATAAGATTAATCACTGGCCGACGCTTTACCTGGTGGATAAAAATGGCAAGGTTATAAGAAATGAAAATGTCCTGCGTGGAGGAAATTTAGAAGCAACGCTAAAGGAAGTGTTAGAATAAAAGCCTCGGAGAGGCGTATTGTCTGTAGTAAAAGCGACACCACCACCACACCCCAGAGCTCCGGAGGAGCGACTTGTATATCCGGTGAACACGTCCACACCCTATTTACAAATCGCTCCTCCGGAGCTCCATTTGATATTCTTGGATCCGCTTTTTTCTACAAACAATTCATTCCTCCGGAATTCTATGAATATCAGAAAATTAAAAGCCCGCGGTGCGGGCTTTTTT
>JBLMYS010000093.1:0-8583 GCA_050258415.1 Acidobacteriota bacterium
TATATGCCCCTTTACTTAATTTTGAACTACATTTAACCAAAGGAAGTTTTTTAATGCTTAATAACTTTTTGAAAAAGATTTTTGGCGACAAACATACAAAGAACCTGAAAGAACTATGGCCCATTGTCGAAGAGATTAATGAATACTATGAAAAATTAAAGGATCTGACTGACGACGAGCTGAGGGGAAAGACAGCTGAGTTTAAGGAAAAGATCCAGAATGAAACTGCCGAGCTGAGAGGCAGGATTGATGAGCTTAAGGAGTCTCTCAAAATTGATGAAGGTGACGAGGACAGGCAGCCTATTTATGACGAGCTTGATAAGCTGGAAGAAGAGCTGGATGAAAAGTACGAGAGCATTCTGGATGAAATTCTTCCCGAGGCTTTTGCGGTTGTAAAAGATACATGCCGCCGCCTTGTTGGCCAGAGCTGGGAGGCTGCCGGAGTTAAAATTACATGGGATATGATCCCCTACGACGTACAGCTCATAGGCGGTATGGTCCTTCATCAGGGTAAGATCTCTGAAATGGCTACTGGCGAGGGTAAAACCCTTGTGGCTACACTCCCTATTTATCTTAATGCCCTTACTGGAAGAGGCGTTCACCTGGTTACGGTTAACGACTACCTGGCAAAACGCGACAGCGACTGGATGGGCGAGATTTACAAGTTCCACGGTCTTACAGTCGGCTGTATTATAAATACCATGAACTCCGACCAGCGCAAGATTGAGTACAATAAGGATATTACCTACGGTACTAACAACGAATTCGGTTTTGACTACCTGCGCGACAATATGACAATTGATTTGGAAGGCATGGTGCAGCGCAAACATAACTATGCGATCGTCGATGAAGTTGACTCTGTTCTTATCGACGAAGCCCGTACGCCTCTTATTATTTCAGGCCCCGTAGGCTCAACCGAACACAAGTTCGACGAAATGAAGCCGAGCGTTGAAAGACTCTTCAGACTCCAGGCAAGCCTTGTTGCTAAATATGCACAGGAAGCAGAGGACTTCATAAATTCAGGAGAAAAAGGAAGCTTTGAAAAAGCAGGCGTTCAGCTTCTGAGAGCTTACCGCGGACTTCCGAAAAATAAAAAACTGCAGAAGATATTCAGCGAGCCTTCTTATAAGAAACTCATGCAGCAGACCGAGCTCGAGTACTTAAGGGAACAGGGCAAGAGAATGCATGAGATTGACGACGAGCTTTATTTTGCCATAGATGAAAAGAACAATACAATAGACCTTACCGAAATGGGCAGGGAAGAGCTTGCAAAAGGAAGCCGCGAAGGAAAAGACTACTTTGTGCTTCCTGATTTGGGAACCGAGGTAAGCCATATTGAAAACGAGGAAGGCTTAAGCCACGAAGAAAAACTGAAGAAAAAAGACGCTCTTTACCACCTCTATGCCGAAAGAAGCGACCGCATCCATACCATTCACCAGCTCCTGAAGGCTTATGCGCTCTTCGAAAAAGACGTTGAATACGTTATTACCGAAGAAGGCAAAATTGCTATTGTTGATGAGTTTACAGGCCGCGTGCTTCCGGGCAGAAGATACTCCGACGGGCTCCATCAGGCAATTGAAGCCAAGGAAAGCGTTAAGGTTGAACGCGACACTCAGACACTGGCTACAATTACACTCCAGAACTACTTCCGCCTTTATAAGAAACTTGCCGGTATGACCGGTACGGCGGAAACTGAAGAAGGAGAGTTTTTTGAGATTTATAAACTGGACGTTGTTGTAATTCCGACAAACAAGCCCGTTACCAGGGAAGACCAGGACGACGCGGTATATAAGACAAAACGCGAAAAATATAACGCCGTAATTGAAAAAATTGAAGAGCTCAGAAAAGAGCAGAGACCTGTACTTGTGGGTACAACTTCTGTTGACGTATCCGAGACTCTTAGCCGTATGCTTAAACGCAAGGCGATACCTCACAATGTTTTGAACGCAAAGCAGCACCAGAGGGAAGCTGAAATTGTTGCCTACGCTGGCCAGCCCGGCGCCGTTACAATTGCAACCAACATGGCAGGCCGCGGTACCGATATTAAACTCGGCGCCGGCGTTAAGGAAAAAGGAGGACTCTTTATCCTCGGTACCGAACGCCACGAGGCTCGCCGCATTGACCGCCAGTTAAGAGGCCGTTCGGGACGACAGGGCGACCCCGGTACAACTAAATTCTTCCTCTCTTTGGAAGATGACCTGATGAGACTCTTTGGCAGCGACAGGATCTCTTCGGTTATGGAAAGAATCGGAATTAAGGAAGGCGAGGTAATTCAGCATCCGCTTATTACACGCTCTGTTGAACGCGCTCAGAAGAAAGTTGAGGAAAACAACTTCGCAATAAGAAAGAGACTTCTCGAATACGATAACGTTATGAACCAGCAGAGGGAAGTTATCTATAACAGAAGACGCCACGCCCTGGAAGGCGAACGCTTAAAAGGCGAAGTGCTCGATATGCTTGATGAGTACGTAACAGAACTTGTAGACAAACATTTTGATAACGCTGAGATTGAACAGCTTCAGGATACACTCCTGCAGAACCTGCTCGTTGACGTGAAGTTAAACCCCGAGGAATTTACAGCCCTGGGCAAAGACGGCGTTAAGGCCAGGATTATGGAAGCCAGCAAGGACTTCTATAAGAGAAAAGAGGAAATGATCGGAAGCGAACTCATGGCCCGTTTGGAACGCTATGCGGTCCTAAGCGTAATTGACGACAAGTGGAAAGAACACCTTCGCGAGATGGATGACCTGAAAGAAGGTATTCATTTAAGAGCCTACGGACAGAAGGATCCGCTCATTGAATACAAGGGTGAAGCTTTCAACATGTTCCTTGAACTTATAGCTCTGATCAGAAACGACGTTATTTCATTCTGCTTCAAGTTCTGGCCTCAGGCTCCTGAGGAAATTCAGCAGAGAAGACGCCGCCCCGTACAGCGCACCAGGGAAATTAAGGACTCTACGGCCAACATGGGCGTTTATACCAGGGGTGACGACCAGTCGCCTGATGGCGGCAGCGAGGCACAGCAGGCAGGACACGAAGGTCAGAAGCTTCAGCCGGTTCAGGTTGAGGAAAAGACAGGCAGAAACGAACCCTGCCCCTGCGGCAGCGGCAAGAAGTATAAAAACTGCCACGGAAAATAACCGTATTATTTGTATATTTCACAGGCGGGAATCCATCTGATAGATGAATTCCCGCCATACGTTATCATATTCAATCCTTAAATGCCGTAAACCCGGTCGTTTTTTTTATAGAGGTCTTAATGAGAAAAGTAGAAGCCATAATCCGTCCTTTTAAGCTCGATGAAGTTAAGGAAGCTCTTCTTGAAGAGGGAATCCGGGGCCTTACAATTTCTGAGGTCAGGGGCTATGGAAGACAGAAAGGACATAAGGAAACCTACCGCGGCAGTGAATACCAGATTGAATTCGTTCCTAAAATTAAGATTGAAGTAGTACTGGAAGAAAGCAAAGTGGAAAAGGCGGTTGACGCCATTCTGCGTGCGGCCAAAACCGGACAGGTTGGCGACGGCAAAATATTTATTACCGAAGTCGTGGACGCCATCCGTATAAGAACAGAAGAATCAGGGAGGGACGCACTGTAAAACTTCTACCATTTCCACAACATTTAACTTAACAATATGCATATTATAAAGAGATTATTAACCAGGAAACTGGTTGTTATTACTTTTCTCCTTATCCCCGTTATTTTTTCCGGCTGCGGATTATGGAATAATTTTACGGCCTATTTTAACGTCTATTATAACGCCGCAAAAAGTTTTGATGAAGCCGAGAAAACAGTTATTGACCAGAGGAAAAATATTTTTTCCCCCGTTGAGCCACGCCCCACGGGCTCTGCAAGCGACGCCTTTAATAAGGTTATTGAAAAACTTTCTAAACTCCTGCAGTTTAACGCTGAGTCGGACCTTGTAGACGACGCGCTCCTCATGCTGGGTAAATCATTCTATTACCAGCAGGACTACCAGAAGGCCTTAAGAAAATTTACCGAGCTTATTTCAACTTTCCCCAAAAGCGACCTTACAACCGAGGCACAGCTCTATATCGGAATGACTCAGCTGAGACTAAGAAACTACTCGCAGGCTGAGGTAACCCTCGACGCCGTTCAGAAGGCGGCTGAGGCAAAAGACGATAGGGATATTTTAACACAGGTCTATATCCAGCAGATCGGATACCTCCTCACGCTGGAAAAGTACGACGACGCGATTGCAAGATGCCAGGAACTTCTGAAGATTTCTAAGGATGGCAGGGTTAACGCCGCCGTTATTTATGAAATGGGTAAAACTTACCTGAAAATAAATAAGCCCGAAGAAGCAGCAAAGGCGTTTGCCGGAGTGCTCGATTATGATCCCACTTACGACATGGAATATAATTCGAAGCTCCAGTATGGCAAGGTTCAAAGACAGCTCGGGAACCTCGATCGCGCGCTTAATATCTTTACGGATATTTCGGACGAACAGAAATACGACGCCTACAGGGATACTACCGAACTTCAGATCGGTTTGACATTCCTTAATATGAAACGCTACGACGACGCCTTCAGTCAGTTTACTAAGGTTGATACATCTTTCAAACAGTCTCCCAATTCCGGAATTGCTCAGTACTATGAAGGCGAGATACTTGAGACACAGCACGTTGACTACGACAGCGCAAACTACTATTATAAGAAAGCCATGTCATCGGCCGCGCCGCAGGATTTTACTCAGAAAGCCTCAAGAAAGGTTCAGAACTTTACCAAGTACGATAACCTGACTGCTTCAATAAACCAGTATAATAAGCAGCTTCATTACCTGCAGAACCCTCAGAGCTTCCTTCAGGATTCCATTGCGTACGCTAAGGAACAGGCAGTGCAGGACAGCCTTGCAAAGGAAAAGGCAAAGCAGCTGGCAGACCAGCAGAAGGAAGATAATTCTAATTCGAGGACTACAAGAAGAGAAGATACAAGAACACCGCAGCAGCAGACAGGGCAGACAAAAAAGAAAACTCCGCCCGTGATGCCTAAGATCAGCGCCGACTCCATAAAGACGCTGCTTTCAAAAAATGAGTATGAACTTGGAAGCCTTTTCTTTACAGAGTTGAATGTTCCTGATTCGGCATTCTATTACTATAACCATATTGTAACAAGCTATCCCGGCAACCCGTACATGGGCCGCTCGCTCTACGCGCTCGGCTCTTATTACCTGACTAAGGACAATAAGGCTAAAGCCGACAGCCTTTTTGAAGTTATATATAAAGACTATAACAATGAGAGCATCGTTAACGCGGCGGCATCCAAACTTGGCAAGCCGATAATAAACCTGAAGTACGATGAGGCTGAAGAGCTCTTCGTCCACGCGGAGCAGAAGATGAAGGACTCTTTGTATAAAGACGCGATTTCGGAATTCAGGAATATATACCATAAGTATCCCAAATCGTCATTTGCCCCGAAAGCGCTTTATGCATCGGGCTTTATATATGAAAATAATCTGGATATGCCCGACTCGGCAGCCGCGATATATGATTCAGTACTGACGAAATTCCCCTCAACCGCATATGCCAATGCAATAAGGGGCAAGGTTCAGGTCTTTAAGGATGAAAAGAAAAAAGAACAGGCTGTAAGAGATTCCATCAATAACGCTAAAAACAACCTGAATAAACCTGAAGATAAGCAGCAGCTGTACCAGGCGCCGCAGGTTGCCGATTCGCTAAGCAACAGCCCAAAGACAAATAATGCGAATGTAAATCAGAATCAGACTCAGCCGGGACAGAATGTAAAACCCGGACAGAACAATCAGCCGGGACAAAATACCCAGCCCGTGCAGCAGAATACTCCTCCGGTTCAGAACAATCAGCCTAACGGCCAGAGTACAGGACACCAGATGAGTCCCGGAGACAGGCCTGTGGCAAGAGACACCGTGAATGTCAATGGTGGGCAGAATGCCCCCGGCACACTGAAGAACAGTGCGCCAAAGGATTCATCGGGAGTAAAGACTCATCCTAAGGATTCTTCAAATGTAAATAGCGGGCCGAAGAAAAAGAATTCCAGGGTAAGAGACGACAGGTAAGATGCAGTTTCCGGAAAATGAGTTAGGTGAATTATACACCAAAGCGATCCCGAAGCTTCAGAAAAGGAAAGTCACCTTCGGGGTTTTGTACGTATTGTTTGTAATGTATATGTGCATCCCTTCTTTTGAAATTCCTCTTATTGAATACAGCCGCTTCAGACTGACCTCCGTAATGGAACAAAGGGCGATGGAACACCTTATGCTCTATTACCCAAGGCAATCCTGGGCTCCGCTTAATGAGATAAGTCCCAACTTCCTGAAATCGGTTGTTTCTATGGAGGACGGAAAGTTCTTTATCCATAAGGGGATAGACTGGGAGGAGCTGGAACACTCGATGAAGGTCAATAAGCGCAGGAAAAGAATTGCCCGCGGCGGAAGCACAATAACAATGCAGCTTGCAAAAAATCTTTTCTTAAGGACAGACAAGAACTTGTTCCGCAAGGCCAAGGAACTGATGATAACAGTAAGACTGGAAAAGGAAGTAAGCAAGAAAGCCCTCCTTGAAAATTACGCCAATGCCATTGAATGGGGCGACGGCATATTTGGAATTAAAGAGGCCGCGCGCGTATACTTCGGTAAAGAGCCCGGGGAGCTGACCGTAAACGAGTGCACACGGCTTGCCGCGGTAATTCCTTCGCCACTGGAACACAAGCCTACAGACAACTCTCCCTATGTTCTGCACCGCGCATCGCTCATTCGCGGAAGATATAACGACGTCATTCTTCCATAAGGAAATTCCTTTAAGGCAGGGCAAATTTTTAACCTGAATTGAATTCTATACCTGTTTTATTTGTTAAGTATATAGGAATTGTTTTATCCCGGAGTTACAACAGATAGCCTGTACCGGGATCTGTTAATGAAGGTTTAAGGACTTATGCGACGCAAAGAATTATTACAGATGATTGAAGAGGGCGAAAATCTCCACTGCGAATTCAAGTTGAGATTTTCTTCGCACGAGAAAATTGCAAAGGAAATGATCGCCTTTGCAAATACAAAAGGCGGCTACATGATTTTCGGGATCGATGACGATAAGACTGTTGTTGGCGTGCAGAGTGAAAAAGGGGAAGCTGAGCTGATAAAAGAAGCCGCTGCGCAGTACTGTCAACCGCCTGTAAGGTTCAATTTAGAATATATAGACCTGTTCGATAAAGAAATAGTGGTGGCTTATATACCGGAGTCGGATGAAAAGCCGCACCGCCTGCAGGATTATCTTACTGAATTAGACATTACAAAGGCGCAGGTATACGTGCGTGTAAACGACAAGAGCATGCTTGCAAGCAAGGAGATGGTGCGTATACTAAGGGCTGACGCTAAGAAGGCGGAGCTGGTAAAGTATGTTGTAGGCAGCAACGAAAAAATAGTTTTTGATTACCTCGATAAAAATGAAACGATTAACGTTAAGCTTCTAAGCCGCCTGGCGAACATTTCAGAAAGGCGCGCCTCGCGCACTCTTGTAAAGCTTGTAAGGGCAAGAATGCTTCTTATACACACCAAAGACAACGGTGACGAATTCTTCACATACACAGGATGAAGTCAATTAAAAATTAAAAATTAAAAATTAAAAAATAAGAACAATTAACCCCTGCCCTCAACTTCGAACCTTGAACTTCGAACCTTTTTGAACTTTGAACTTTGCATTTCAGCGCATATATTTATGAGATATTTTTAGAATTTAATCGGGTAAAAATGAAATCGAAATCAGGAATAAAAAGAATTGGCATTCTGACCGGAGGTGGCGACTGCCCCGGGCTTAATGCGGTTATAAGGGGCGTATCCAAGCCGGCGCACGACCACGGCATGGAGGTCTTCGGCATAGAGGACGGATTTGAAGGACTGGTGCAGGGAAAGGCGCGTCAGCTTTATAACAAGGACGTATCGGGCATTCTGACTACGGGAGGCACCATACTCGGCTCATCGAATAAGGGTGACCCGTTCCACTGGCCGGAAGAAGTAAACGGTGAGATTATAATTACGGATAAATCCAAAGCCGCCTTAAGAAATTACGAGGGGTGGAACCTGGACGCTCTTATTGCAATTGGCGGCGACGGCACGATGAATATATGCAACAAGCTGAGCCAGATGGGAATGAACATTGTAGGCGTTCCCAAAACAATTGACAACGACCTGGAGGCGACGGATCAGACATTCGGCCACGACTCGGCCGTCTATGTGGTCTCGGAGGCAATTGACCGTCTTCACACCACGGCCTCATCGCATCACAGGGTAATGGTAGTTGAGGTAATGGGGCGTTACGCCGGCTGGATTGCCCTTAACGGCGGACTTGCCGGAGGAGCGGATATAATATTACTTCCGGAATTCCCGTTTTCATGGAAGCGTGTTTATGACCATGTTATAAGGCGCGACATGATGGGAAAACGCTTCAGCATTGTATGCGTAGCCGAAGGAGCAAAGCCCGAGGACGGGCAGATGGTTGTAAGGGCTACTGACAAAAAGAGGACGGATCCTTTGCAGTTAGGAGGAATTGGCGAGCTGGTGGCAAAGAACATTTCAGACGCCACGGGACTTGA
>JBLMYS010000094.1:0-20203 GCA_050258415.1 Acidobacteriota bacterium
TTTTCCTCCAGCTTATTAAGTCTTTCACTGACAGAGGGAATTGAAAGTCCGATGTGCTCGGCAAGTGCGCTTCTTTTCATTCTACCGTTTTTCTGAAGCGCTCTAAGTATTCTGAGATCCAATTCGTCCACTATACCGCCTAAATTATTTAAGTGTTTTTACATTTTCTCCTTCAAATATAAGGTTTTCAGATTTTTTTATCAAGGTTGGGGAAGAAAAAATGGAGAAAAAAATTAATTTTTTAGAAGAAAGGCGCTATTAACCAGATTTTTTAAAGGGGAAAACGAAGAAAAGCTTAAATCTTTGATGTTTACCTGAGTATTCCGTAAGGGGTAAAGGATTCTTTTGATTCCTTTATCTTTCTGAAAAGTTCTAGGTTTTCCTCCGGGCGCCTCTGAAGCACGTGATAGAGGTGATACTGGACTGCCATGTGGTTTATGGATTTGATCTCAACGCCTTCGAGTTCCAGGCGGAACTGCACGTCGCTATCCTCGCCAATTGAAGGCTTCTCATAGCGTTCATCAAATCCGTTTATTGAGAGGAAGTCTTTCTTATGGAGTGAGAAGTTGCAGCCGACGATTCCCCTTTTTTTTCTGTTGAAGAAGTTTCTTAGGACGGGCGACTGAAAATAGAAACCTTTTTCCACGTCGAATGATTTTCCGAAGATTCCGTCATAGATCAGAAGAGGGAGTTTTCGTTCCAGGAAGCCATCTTTGACGGATTGAAAGCTGAGCATTTTCGTAATTTTTTCAGAGAGGTTAACCCTGCGTCCGGCAAGGCAGGTTCTTTGCTTTCGGTTCACAAAGTGTTCTTCAACAAATTTTCTATGGGGCACACAGTCGCCGTCAACAAAGATCAGGTAGTCTGATGCAGCCGCCGAAATAGCGCGGTTAAGGATCTTGTTTTTACGGAAGCCCTTATCCTCATGCCAGAGGTGCAGAACGGGGAAAGAAGCTTCGCGCGAGAGCCTTTCAATTTCAAGTGTAACATTCTCTTTCGAGCCGTCGTCGGCAATAATAACTTCAAAGTCCTTAAAGGTCTGTCTTTCGAAGCCTGCGAACAGGAGTTGCAGGTAGTCGATCCTGGCATAAAAAGAAATAATAACGGAAGCTTTTACCATCTTAAGTTCAGTGTCCTTTTGTCTCAATTAGTTTCTTTGTATCGACTTTTACCTTCCGCCTGTTATATTTCTTTTTTCCTTCCTCCACCTTTGGGGGTTTCTGCGGGACAGGGATTCTGCTCTTGCTTTTATCAATCTTTATTTTAATCTTCTTTTCCATTTCGATAGATACGGATTATACCTGAGTTTTTTGTACTTGAGTTTTTTTTGTACTTGTCTTAGTTTATGTCCTCTTAGTATAAAATATAGGCAAAAACAGATTATTTCTTAAACACCCGTTTATAAGGACGGATTTAATTTAAGCGCCACAAAGGGGAGCTGTTTTGAAAAATAATACCAAAGAGCAGAAACGCAATAGCGAAAATAAAGATAAATCGGCAAAGAGTAAAACAAAAGCTGAACCCTCTAATAAAAACAGCGGACCGGAAAAGACTCAAACAGGAGCGGCAAAAAAATATCCCGTCTGGTTTTATTCCGTTCCGATACTTATACCGATAATATTTTTTTTACTTCTTGAGGGGGGATTGAGGCTTTTCCACTATGGTAAAGATATAGAGACATTCATAAAGGTATCGGGCGACTATCCCGATATGCTTTTTATGAATCCCGAAGTTCCCTTCAGATATTTTAGCAGCATCAAAACCGCTCCCTCGGTGATACCTGACGGTTTTAAGGAGGTAAAAAATGATTCAACTTTCAGAGTCTTTGTGCTTGGCGAAAGCAGTACCGCAGGATGGCCTTATGCCCCGAATGCCTCTTTTTCGCGGTATCTGAAAAGAAAACTTACACTGCTATACCCCCGGAATAATATTGAAATAATAAACCTCGGAATAACTGCTGTCAACACCTATACAATGCGCGACCTCCTGCCGGATGTGCTTAAGCAGAAACCCGACCTTATAATATTCTACAACGGGCACAATGAATATTACGGAGCCCTTGGACCCGGTTCGTCTGAATCCATTGGCAAATCACGGTTCCTCATAAATCTCATGTTAAAGCTGCAGAGGTTCAAGACTTTTGAGCTTGTAAAAAACATGGTAAGATATTTTGCCGGCATATTTCATGGCTCTTCCGGAAATTCTACGGAAGAGTCAGGTGAAACTCTTATGTCGAGAATGGTAGGCCAAAGCCTCATTGCCTATAATTCCGATACCTATCTTTCTGGACTTAAGCAGTTTGAAGGCAATATGCGCGACATGCTTCAGATGGCTAAAGAAGCCGGTATTCCTGTTATTCTTGGAACGCTTGCAAGCAACCTGAAAGATCAGCTCCCTTTTGTTTCAGTAAGTGAACCAGGACTTGAACGGGCAGACAAGGTTTTCCAGGAGGCCAGGCAATACCTGAGAAAAGGAGATTATAAAAAAGCCAGAGAGTTCTTTATAAAGGCCAAGGAACTGGATGCGCTTAGATTCAGAGCTCCTGAAGAAATAAATAATATCATAAGAAAACTCGCCGGGGAATATAACTGTCCCGTTGCACCGGTAGAAGAAGACTTTGAAAAATCAAGCCCTGATGGTATTACGGGCAATAACCTCATGGTTGACCACCTGCACCCAAATTTAAGGGGTTACCAGCTGATGGGAGAGGCGTATTATAATACAATGAAGAAATATACTCTGCTTCCCAAAGGAAGCCAGGCGATGAGCGAAAATTCAGCCGACAGCACCTTAAAGGTTAATTTCCCTTTTACACGCCTGGATTCAACAGTTTCAGATATAAGACTTAAAATTCTTTTAGGGGCATATCCTTTTGTTCCCAAAGGGAGCCCAAACCATCTGCTTGAAAGCCTGAGACTTAATGATTTTGTTGACACCCTGGCCGGAATGATCATAGACAAAAAAACTTACTGGGAAACTGCCCACATTAAAGCCGCAGAGTACTTTTTCAAAAAAAAGCAGTTCTGGGCATTTAAGAAAGAAATGAACGCAGTTATCGAAGAACGGCCATTCAATGAGACTGCTTACGGCTTTACGTCTGAAATGCTGATTAAAGCAAATCTTTTCAAAGACGCCATCCCTTACCTGAAGAAACTTCAGGCCATAAAGCCTGGCGCTTATTCAACGAAATGGCTGGGGCTTCTGGCTCTGGATGGAAAAAATTATAAGGAAGCATTATATTATCTTGAAAGCAGTCTTCAATATACACAGGATGATCCGCAGGTGTGGTATAATCTGGCCGGAGTTTACTTCAATCTGAAAGACAATGGCAGGGCAATAGACGCATTACACAAGTGCCTTGCAATCAGTCCCGGTTACAACGCAGCCAGAGTCTTTTATGCACAGCTGATGGCTGCTTCAAGGCAAAATAAACAGTAAAAACATAATAACTGGAAAAAGTAACAATAACCGTATAGATGGCAATATGAAGACTTTATTTTTGGGTTCAGGGTATGTAGGAGATTATTTCAGGAGGCTGTACCCGTACTCGATACATACCTCCCGCTCAAAAGAAAAACTCCGGCACCAGATAAGAGGCGTTATATTCGACTCCCAGGTGCCCGAATCGTGGAGTAACTTAAGCAAGGTTAAGCCCGAAGGAATTGTTATTTCATTTCCCCTTACCGATTGCTCAATGCCGGTGGAGCTGGGCACATTTCTAAGGACTCTAACCGAAAAGATAGTTATAATTGGGACTACAAGCGCATTTAAGGATGATATCAGGATTATAAAAGACGATTCGCCCATCGATCCATATAATAAAAGGGCCCAAGTTGAAGAAAGCTTCCGCCGGAAAGGGGCAGCAATTCTCCACAGCGCCGGCATTTACGGCGAGGGGAGAAATCCGCTTAACTGGTTAAGACAGGGAATGATAAAGGATCCCGAAGGGATTGTAAACCTCATTCATGCCGAGGATCTTGCCAGGGCGTGTAATTTTCTTCTGGAGGATTTTCACCCGGGAGAGCGTTACGTTTTAAGCGACAATCACCCCTACCGCTGGCAGGACATAATAAATTTTGCTCTTGAGAGAAAGATGATTTCTGAAGATCAGCTGCCGGCTTTTGAAAAAGCATCAAAAAGGCGGCAAAAAGAAGTCAGGCCGTGCAGGCTTCGTGAAGAGGGTTTTGTACTCAGGCATCCCGAGCTTTTTGAAGAATTAAGAAAGCTTGAAGAGCCGGCTTAACAAAGAGCCGGCCCTTAAGGTTTCATTCTCAAAAGTATTTTGCTTTAGAAAAGGGCGTAAATAAAAGGCGCCAGTGCCGAGCCCTGCGTTATAACAATAAGTCCCCCCAAAAGCACAAGTAAGATTACAATTGGAGCAAGCCACCATTTTTTACGCACCCTGAGGAATGACCACAGTTCGCCAAGTATTGATATTTTACTCATATTTATAGACCTCAAATCTTAGAATTGTTTTTCCGAGCCGGCAGGGTCGTAATTCTTAACCGCCCTGTAATTCCAATAGCTAACCCGTTGCCTGTCGATTTTAGTATCCAGGAACTTTTTCCCTGCTATTTTAGCTATAAACGCAATCGGAGTAATTACCAGGAAGTACAGAACTGAAAGTATCAGCCTGGTGGATATCCATCCCATCAAAACCGCAAGGCTCATCCAGGCTTTCTGGAAAGGCTTCAGAACAATGGGAAACATATAAGCAAAGACTATAAAGGCCAGTCCTGCAATTGCAAAATAGGGATAGTAATATGATTTCTCCAGTATAAGTATGATGGCAATTACGATAAGCGTAATACCCATTGTAATACCGAACCTTTTAAGGTCAGTTTCAGAGCTTTTAATATTTTTAATTTCCTGAAGTATCATAGTTAATCCAGTTCAAATTCCTTTTTCCATTCTGTATCCTCTTTCAAAGGTTTCTGCTCCTGTTTATTAAGCAGGAAGTTTCCCAGTAAAAGATAGTCCATATCGGTGCGCATAAAGCACCTGTAGGCTTCCATCGGGGTGCAGACAATCGGTTCTCCTCTAACGTTAAAGGAGGTGTTTACGATAACCGGGCAGCCATATTTCTCATCAAACATTTTAATTGTCTCATAGTAGAGCGGGTTTGTATCCTTATGCACAGTCTGAATTCGGGCCGAATAGTCAACGTGCGTAACAGCCGGTATGTCGGAGCGGACAATATTGAGTTTGCTGATACCGAAGAGTTTCATTTCATCTTCGGTCATCTGCCTTTGGCGTTCCTCCCTTAGCTTTGCAGTTATGAGCATGTATGGGCTGGGACGGTCAATTTCAAAATATTCGCACGCCTTTTCGTTTAAGACAGACGGGGCGAAGGGGCGGAAGCTTTCCCTGAATTTGATCTTAAGGTTCATTACCGACTGCATTTTGGCTGAACGCGCATCCCCGATAATTGATCTTGCGCCCAAGGCCCGGGGGCCAAATTCCATTCGGCCATGAAACCATCCTATAACTTTTTCATCGTTAATTAAACCGGCAACCCTCTCCGGAATCTCCTTATCAGAAATCCTTTCGTAAGGTATGGAATTACTGTCCAGGAATTCCAGGATTTCATCGTCCGTAAATTCGGGGCCAAGGAAAGAGCCCGACTGAAAGTCATTTATTTCATCTGTAAATCTTTCCTTTGAGAGATACTGGTGCCAGAGGAACAAGGCCGCACCAAGTGCCCCGCCGGCATCGCCTGAGGCAGGCTGGATCCATATATCCTCAAAGGGTCCTTCCTTAAGGAGCCTTCCGTTGGCAACGCAGTTAAGGGCGACGCCACCGGCCAGGCAGAGTTTTTTCATACCTGTTTGCTTGTGGATATGGCGCGCCATCCTGAGGATCACTTCTTCCGTAACCTCCTGAATTGAGCGGGCAAGGTCCATTTCAAACTGTGTTAGTTCACCCTCAGGTTTTCTTGGTTTGTGGCCGAAGAGTTTATCAAAGCGGGCGTTTGTCATCGTAAGGCCGGCCGTATAGTTAAAGTACTTCATATTCATCTTAAAGGAGCCATCTTCCTTCAGATCCATGAGCTCTGAAAGAATAAGGTCCTTGTACTTAGGCTCTCCATAAGGCGCGAGTCCCATGACCTTATATTCTCCCGAATTGACCTTAAAGCCTGTATAGTAGGTAAAAGCCGAATAAAGGAGTCCCAGCGAATGCGGGAATTTCATATCTGCTATAATTTCAATTTTATTTCCGCGTCCTGTTCCGAAGCTGGAGGTAGTCCACTCCCCCACGCCGTCGACAGTAAGGAAGGCGGCTTCACTAAAGGGTGAGGCAAAGAAAGCCGATGCGGCGTGTGACTCGTGGTGTTCCGGGAATACTACTTTTCCCGTATAGCCAAGTTTTTTCTCCAGGAGGTCTTTAATCCAGAGCTTCTCCCTGATCCAGAGAGGCATTGCCTTAATGAAAGAGCGGATCCCCTTAGGAGCAGAGGCAAGATATGATTCCAGCAGTCTTTCAAATTTAAGAAAAGGCTTATCATAGAAAGCCACATAACTCAGACTGCTGCCTTTGATGTTTGCGTAATTAAGGCAGTATTCCACGGCTTTTTCGGGGAAAGAGTAGTCGTGCTTTTTGCGTGAAAAGCGTTCTTCCTGCGCAGCAGCAATTACCTTTCCGTCGCATACCAGGCATGCGGCGCTATCGTGATAGAAAGCTGAAATTCCGAGAATATACATATTAAATTCTACTTAATTACGAGTACGTAAAAATAGTACATTATGAAACAATATCAACAATAAAATTTCCCTATAAACATTCAAGGCAGCTTTTTTAAGCAAGAAAATTTACGAAGCAGCATAAAAAAATTGGAAGCGGATATCAATTCTTTATATACTTTAGTATTGACACATGCCAGGAAACGATTGTTTAACGCCAGGATGATTTCGGTGAATTATGTCTTTGCTGAATGTGATCTATGGACATAGAGGGACACATCCGGCAGCCACAATGGCTGCCGAAGTCCCGCCCGCTGCTTTTGGAGGGCGAAGAAAGCCGCCTTTTTATTTTTATATTATTCTTTTTTTAATCCCCTTTGTTTTCTTTTTCTTTTCAGAGCTCCTGCTGAATCTAACCGGCTATGGGCGCCCATATGAGCAGTTTATTGAGGTTATTCCGGGCAAGCTGATGCTTAATCCTGAAATTGCGAAAAGGTACTTTTACAGGAATACCACTGTACCAAAACCTATTGAAGATCTTTTTTCCAAAGAAAAGCCTGAAAATTCATTCCGTGTTTTTATTCTTGGGGAAAACTGTGCCGCGGGATTTCCATATCTTCCGACCTCTTCTTTCTCCAGGTATCTGGAAAGGCGCCTTAAGGATGAATACAGCCGGTCAAAAATTGAAGTAATAAATATGAGTATTATGGCAATAAACAGTTATGCCTTAAGGGATCTCATGCCGGGAGTTCTCAGGCAGAAGCCTGATGTCATACTGATTTATGCCGGGCACAACGAGTATTATGGCGCTCTGGGCGCTGCCTCAACTCTGCCCTTTGGCCGTAGCAGATATCTTACCAATTTAATGCTTTACCTTGAAAGATTTAAGACTGTAGAACTGATGAATGACATTGCAACTATTATTTTCCGCATTTTCAGGCACGACAGGCAGTTCGGCATTGTTTCCTCTGAAATAACATCCGATCAGGAGATCCCATATAACTCCCGGTTATTTCAGGATGGAGTTTTGCAGTTTGAGGGGAATCTGCGCGACATACTGTCCATGGCCCGATCTTCTGGCGTTCCGGTAGTTTTAGGAACGCTAGTGTGCAACTTAAAAGATCAGCCGCCATTTATATCCTCTTCAGGCAGGGGTCTGCCTTCGGCAGAAGAAACTTTTATGAGGGCGTTAAGCAAGCTTAAATCAAACAAAACCGATGAGGCCGATTCACTCTTCCGTTTTGCAAGAGACCTGGATATGCTGAGGTTCAGGGCACCTGAAGAGATGAATTCGGTAATTAAGTCGCTTGCAGGCGAGTTTAATTTCCCAGTAGTAAAAATCGATTCAGTTTTTGATTCCATTAGCCCTTCAGGCATTACAGGAAACGATCTCATGACAGACCACCTGCATCCAAACCTTTACGGGTATCAGATGATGGGAGAGTTGTTTTATGAGAAGATAAGGGATATTGGAATCGTTCCTAAATCTGAGCCTGCAATGGCAGTTCTGAGGAAGGAGATTTTGTTTTAAGCCCAAAAAAAAAGCCGGTTTATAAACCGGCTTTTTTTGATATTGTAGAATTTTAGAAGCTTACACTCAGCGCATATTTGGAGATCTGCTTAAATATGCCGTAGTTCATGTAGCTATAGTCAACTCTAGCTGAAACAGGGCCAAAGTTGTAATTAAGTCCCACTCCGGCCGTAAGGCCTTCTTCAGCTGCGGTCTTAAAGAGAGAGTTATAGCCTACTCTTAAAGAAACGAGGTTTGCCCAGGTTACCTCCGAGCCCAGGTTCAGATAGGATGACTGGTTGTTAGGATAGATGGCATCTGTAGCCACAGTAACCCTCCAGTCCTCAGTCTGAATGGCATCCATTCCGAGGCCGACAGTAAATATCAAGGGCAAAGTCCAGCTGTCGGTTCCCAGGTTAGAGACCACGTTATCGTTATTGCCTGTGTGGGCCGGATCTATATCCACGGGCTGCAGAAGGTCTTTACCGCCCATCTGCATTTCAGAACCGAAGTTAGCGATATTCATACCTATTCTAAGGCCTCTGAGCTGAGTTGTAAACAGAAGGCCTATATCGAGGGCAAAAGCGCTGGCGCTTTCGTTATAGATTCTCTGCTGGATATATTTAACGCTGCCGCCGATAGAGAATCTGTCGGTAAGGTTCCTGGCGTAAGACAAGCTAAAAGCTATGTCCTGTGCGTCCCAGGTCTGTCCTGTTCCATTCGGCTGTTCAATGGTTGTAATGGCCTCAGTGCCGTAAGAAAGCTGGTTTACGCTCAGGCCGATTGTATTATCGCCATCGAGTTTAATTGCGAGGCCCAGCCAGTTGAGGTTAGTATTTACGAGCCATTCTGAGTGCACGACGCTGAATTCATTGCCTGAGAGGCGTGAGAGGCCTCCCGGGTTCCAGTATGAGGTTGTTGCATCATTGGCAACGGCCACAAAAGCCCCGCCCATTCCGGTAGCCCTGGGGCCTACCGGAATAGTGAGAAAGTTTGCAGCAGTGGTACCAACCTTCGACTGAGCCATAAGAATGTTGGTACCGAAGAGGACGAGTATAATTACTTTTATTATGTTTTTATTCATTTTTTAAACTCCAGTAGAATTTCATGGAAATTCATTTACTTAATAATAGCTATTTTTCCGTACTTCTTTTCACTGATGCCCGGAGCCTCAACCACATAGAAGTAGACGCCGAAGGCAACATCGAGACCCTCCTTAGTTCTCAGGTTCCAGGACAGGCTGCCGCTGTTGTAACTGCCATCCTGCTGGAGTGTCTGAATATGGCTGCCATTGGATGAATAGATATTAATTTTGGCATTAGGCGGCAGATTAATAAAGTTAATTATTCTTTCGCCGCGGCCTCTTATCTGAGGAGGTAATGGCTGCTCGAGTGTGTTAGTAACTATGTACGGATTCGGGACCGCCTTAACATCGCTGATCTGTGTCTTTGCGAGTTCCGGATCATAGGAGGCTGCTTTTGTAGTAAAGGTAAATTTATCCCTTGCAGTAAAGGGTTTGATAAACCTTACATACAATGTATCGCCTCCGCGCGGTATGTATGTGCTGTCCTTTGCGAATGTAACAGTCCAGGAGAATGCATTTCCGCTCTTGTCAGAAAGGAATATTCTGTCATTTCTGGAAAGTGTATCGCGGGCTACAGTAGTAGATCCATCAAGAAATCCGAACTGGACTCTTACTGGCTGAGCGGGGTCTGTAACATCATAAATCTTGAAGTTCAGTTTTGTGCGCTGAGGAACCGCATCCCCGAAGAGCGGGAGTTTGTTAGATGAATCTGCATATGTATCAGAGAAAACAAACATATAGTCGTAAGGATAATTCAGGCTTGTTTTTCCCTTATAAGTAAACGGAGTAACAACGTAGTTCAGGTTATTGGGGTGTTTTACGTTCCATCCGCTTTTTGAAGCATCAAGCCTAATACTGTCAAGATTCTGGTAGCGGCCGTCAAATGATAACTGTAAGCCCTCGAATACGTCGCCATTTGAAGCAAGCATCTTTTTATTATTTGTAATCAGGGTATCGTGTGTAGTCAGATTAACAACGTTATACGCATATGCAACATTGATTCCGTTTACGGCAGAATCGCTGAAAAATACTTCATAGGATGCATCTTTAACCTTTGCCGGATCGATAGTTGTATAATACGGTATGGCTGTAGAGCTTCCGTTGGTGCGCTGCAGAACAGCGCCTTTTTCAGGAGGAACATATCCGGCAACCGGAGCATTTGGAACGACAGAGATTGTATTTGAGGTAAATGTAAGTATACCTTCTACATTTTTGGAAATAGGCTTGTTGTTTTCCGACGGGAAAATGTCGGCTGAAGCCTTACCTCTGTCGTAAGCGCAGACGGCGTAATAGTAAGTCCTTCCGTTCTGGACATCATTATCGACGAAGGTATTCTGAATGCCTGAGTCATCGCCAAGGTAGAAAGGCATGCCGTTATTTAATTCATAGAGCTGGGGTGAGGCGACAAAGTATCCGCTGATGTTATTCTTCAGGTCGAACTGTGCGATTGGCATGTAGCCTTTTTTCTGTCCTGTACCGTCAGAGATCTGTTTAGCGTCAGTAAAGTCAGGGTCAGTTCCCTTATAGATCTTATAGCCTTCAAAGTCTTTTTCCTTTGTTGTAGGATCGATTGAGTTTTCCGCAACCTTATCCCAGTAGAGAGTAACCTTATGGTCGCCTGAAACCGCGTGAACAGTAGGCCTGTCGGGCGGTGTCGGGAAGTTATAGTTTGCGTTATAAATAATCTGTGCAACCTGTTTGGTTTTCAAAACTCCCTTGAAGTCATCGCCGTAGCAGAGGGCAAGCGAGAAGTCCTGAGTATTTCCAGGCAAAAGCGGGAAATATCCGGAGCCGTAAACAAAGTCGCCGTCTTCGCCGCGTGTTGCAACGCCGTTGACGAAAATATTAGGGACGTCAAAAAATCCGGGGCGCATTCTTCCCCACATTTCCTCATTATTATTCATATGAATAGAGCCAGCGGGAGTAAAGTACTGGAAGTTTGTAAGGCCGATCTGATCTGACTCATGGACGTCAGTAACATCGAAGTTAGGTTCGCCCGGAGTCGGGACGCCGTCGCCCTCACCCAGGTCGCCTGTGTGAGGTTTACCATCGGCGCCAACGTCATCTATAAGCTTGCCGTTTCCATAGATCCATTCGCCAGTAACGGGGTCGCGGCTCCAGTCGCCGTCGTTGTCTAAACCGTCGTTTCTGCTTTCATCGATCATTAGATCCTGCCTGCCTCTTCCGGTTAAATAGTCTTTGTACTGTACCGGAGCGATCTGATCGATAAGCACTGTATTTCCTGATTTTTTGTACTGCCTGTAGTGAACCTGGTAGTTTTCATCAATCAGGCCGTCGAGGTCGTTATCAATACCGTCGTTAGCATTTGCGCTGATTGCACCTGTCTGGGGGTCCACGTTTCCTTCAACAAGTTTGGTTTTACCCGGTTCGATAAAGAATTTATGGCCCATTGAGATAACTGTATCCGGAGTGTTTCCGACAGTAAAGGTTTCTCTTACGTACTGTCCCTGAGGAGTGACTGTAATCTTTACGAGTTTATCGCCGGCATTAACAGTTTTTGCGTCAAAATCTGTAGCAGAAAAGAAAGGCGCATCGGGATTAAAATTCCAGTATTTTTTAACTGCGGGGTTATCGTCGCCATCGTTATCAATGCCGTCGTACTGGTTACCGGGAGATTCCAGGAATGCGTAGCCTACGTAACCAACAGCACTCGGATTCGGTTTCCATCTCGGGTTATCAATAGGGCTAATATAGTTTCCGAAATCCCAAGTATACGTCATGGACTCTCTTACGTCGAAATAGGAAACGTCGTCGCTGTATTCATTTCCCATGATACCAACATAAGTACCCACGAGGAATCCGAAAACGGTCTGGTCATAAGTTGTAGTTCCAACATTTTTGACTGAATAGACCCAGAAGAGTGTATTTTCAGCCAGGGGGTTAGCCCACTGGAGGCCTCTAACCTTAACCTGAAGTGCCTGTCCTTTTCTTGTATTATCAGTACTGTCGGGCAAAAATCCGTATAATGAGAACATATTTTCGTCAACGTTATCATCCATCATAAAGTAGCTTTCCTGATCTGCGTGCATCTGTCCGCGTCCGAAGTAGCCGTTCCATTCGGCCTTTCCGGTAGAGTCTTTCCAGTCCGGATGGTCGGGCCAGGACGAAGGCCATGTCTGGGGGTTATCGCTAAATGCAATACCTTTACCAACGACGTTATAGGACTGATTTAAGAATCCTGGTATTGGTTCGAAAGTCCAGTCGACGCCGCCGCCGGGAGCGAATTTATGTCCGCCCGGTCTGTCGACCGGAGTAATAACAACAGAGTGAATGGTATCAGGCACACCGTCTTTGGTCCAATCCTTTACAGGCAGGCGTACGCCCACGAGTGGGGAAACGTCGCCAATATAGCCGTTATCGTCAAACTTCCAGGCTCCCCTGGGTCCGTCTGTACCGGGCTGAGCAATAACGCCTGAATTTCTGAAAACTGTTCTAACCTGATTTCCATTATGCACGCCTGTTCTGGCCCAGCTTCCCGTCGGGTCGCCCCTGCCGATCAGCTGAGCAAAGGAATCGGGTTGGAGCATAAGGGCAATCAATGCAACTAATGGAAAGAATTTCGTTATTTTCATGTCTATCCCACTAAATTTTTTAATTTCATTTATAATTAAAAGAAGAATGAAGCTCCGAATTCAACCCGGCGCGGTTCGCTGTACATAGTCGGGTTTTTATAATATTCATCCAGTGAATTAACCAAAGCAGGTTTATTCTGGAGGCGGAAATTATATTCATCAATAGTAAAGTCAGCCGTACCGCTGTCGTCATAAACGTTCACCTGGTTTTTAATGTCGAAGAGGTTATATATACGAGCAAAGAAGCTGAGTCTGTAGTTTTCGAAAAGGACAAAGTCCTTATATGCTCTTAAGTCGGCATTAAAAGTTGCAGGTTTCATCTCGCTGTTTGTAAGGAGTGAAGATACATTAATAGAACGTCTTGGAGTATAAGGGAATCCGCTTCCATATTCGCCAATAAGGCTGAAGCCCCAGTTATCGGGAGATGAATAGCTGAAAGTTGCATTGAGTGTATGGGACTGGTCCCAAGCAAGGGGGAGAATCTGCATTTCAGGCTGCTGGCCGCTTGAGATCTGGTTACGTGTAGCAGCGGGGTCAGAAGCGTTACCCTTTGCAGTCATTAAGGTATAGTCAATTGTAGCGGACCAGTTATTTGAGAATCTCTTACTGAGAGTAACAATGATTCCTTTAACGAAACCAAAGTCGCTGTTTACGTACTGGCTGTAGCGTCCGGCGCCGCCGAACATTCTTATTTCATCAGCTCTTGTACCTGCAAGATCTCTGATATCCCTGAAGAAGCCTGTAAGGTCGACTGAGATGTCGTCTGTAAATGCCTGCTGCAAGCCGACTTCGCCCGAGACGGTCTGTTCAGGCCTGAGGTCAGGGTTGCCAGCTATACCGAAGTTTTCAGTGCCTGTTGCACGGAATTTATATTCCGGGTTTGTATATAACAGGTCGAAGTTCGGGATCTGGAAGAAATGGCCGTAAGAAAAATGAATTACGCCGCGGTCCGTAATCGGGAAAGCCACGCCAAGTCTTGGAGAAAGCTGAATCTTTGAGGAAGCATTCTTATACCAGTAGGTTCTGCGTTCTTCGAGTGTTTTTGCCAGGTTGGCAGGATTTTTCGGCCTATAGATATCAGGGTCCGTTGGATCGGCCAGGATCTTACCGTCGGGCTTGAAGTAATCGAGTCTTAAGCCGACATTGATAATGAGTTCTGAAAGCTCAATCTTATCCTGGAGGTAAGAAGAGAATTCCATCGGTTTTCTGACATACATATCGATGCCAATATTTTCATCCGGGTTGTTAGGATCCGGCAGGCGCATTCTTGTAAACGGATCACCGCTGACTGCAGGGTTCTGAAGGCCTGTTTGTTCGATCAGATTAACGTTGTCAAATGTGAGACGGTGCTGGTTGAATTCAGCGCCCAGTTTGACCTGATGCGACTTAGTAATCTGTGAAGTTAAGTCGAACTTGAGTCCAAGCGAACCGGTTGTTCTCTTAAAATGCGAAGCCTGGGTACCTCCTGTATTGAAAGTAGGGATATCATTAGGCTGCTGCCCCAGGAGTACGGAATTTGTATAGCGGGGGTCCTGGTAGTCTTCATAAACATACTGCCTGTATTCTTTGAAGAAATAGGAGCCGTTAACAGTATAGAAGGTATTTGCTCCGAGCGTATGAGTTAAAGACAAAATGTTTGTATTACCCCAGCGGAATTTCTTAAAATTACCATCGGGATTAAATGTGAATGCCTGGTCGTAATCCTGATAGCTTACGTGGTCATAAATATAGTTATAGGTAAGTTTAATTTCAGGGATCGGCTTAAAGGTAAGTTTTCCCTGTCCGTACATTTTTTCGTTCCAGTTCATCGAAACGAGTGCCCCGTCGCCGGCGGCCTGATAAGTTTTTCCGTCTATCGGGTTTACAACTGTGGGGTAACCGACAACGTTCCATCTCTGGCTGGGGTCGGAGGCTGTAGCATTATTAATAGTTATATTCCAGGGGTTGAAGCGTCTTTCTCCGTTAAGCCATCCTCCGAAATAAACATAGCGGGCGTTGGCATAAAAGAACAGAGTATTCTTAATAAGCGGACCGCTGATGCTGCCTTCGTAGTTATGGATGGAATTAGGATTAAACTTATTTATTCCCCTGAATATATCGGTATGCGTACTTGCGTAGTCGCCAAAATATGTATTCAGTGTACCTGTAAAGTTATTATCGCCATCCTTGGTTGCGATATTTACGATACCCGAAAGAGCGCGTCCGTATTCAGCATTAAATGCGCCCGAGACGAACTGCATTTCCTGAATGGAGTTTGCGTTGACGTCAACTACAGTCCCGCCGTCATAAACGTCAGTTACGGGGACACCGTCAATTGAATAAACAACTTCACCGGAGCGGCCGCCACGTACGTTACCGCCAACGACGCCAGCCTGGAGCTGGAGGACTTCCTGGAATTCAGTTACCGGGAGGGATGAGATTTCGTTTGCCCCGATGACTGAAGTTGAAGCTGTAAGGTCTTTAGTAACAAGCGGGCGCTGAGCAACGACGATCACATCCTGGTTCAGTTGAACGCTTGTTTCACCCAGTTCAAAATCAATTTTAGTTGTAAGGTCAATTGAGACCTTAATGTTCTGAACAGTTGTGGCGTTATATCCAATGGCTGAAGCCTTAAGGCTGTAGGTACCGGGAGCGAGGTTCAGTATGGAGTAGTACCCGTCCATATCGGTAGCCGCACCCATGCTGGTGCCAACGACTACGATATTGACAAAAGGCAACGGCTCGCGTGTTGCCGCATCGACAACCCTTCCGGCAATTTTACCTGTAGTTCCCAGAGCGCCGCCAAATGTAATAGTTTGAAAAGAAAATGTGAGTAGCAAAGAAAAAAACAGTAGCAATTTTTTCATAGAGACCTCCGTAGAAGGAAGATATTTGTACTTACTGGATTCATGGCTTTTATATTTTAACGAATTGAAGAAAACTAAGAAAAACTTTTCTAATTTTAAAATAAATCAGGGGGACATTTTATACATTTCCAGAGGGTCTCCGGCAGTGATGGAATACCCAGCGGAACTCAGGCTGAAAAACTCAGCTAATTTTCACTAAAAGAAAAGCAATAGTAAAGACAGTATTAAGGATTCATCAGTTACTTTAGCTATTTACAATTCCGGGCGGTTACTTTACAAACATAAAAAGATTTCTTTAGTAAAAGCAATAGTAAAAGCACTAATCAGGGAAATATTTTATAAGAAGAGAATAAAAAAAAAGGCCGGCTTTTAACAAAGCTGGCCTTAAACAATTCACGATTCAGTTATTCGCGAACAACCCATGTTTTAACAACAGCCGTTACGCTCGGGTGGAGTTTAATATTGACGCTGTAAATACCCAGGGATTTAATAGGTTCAGCGATTTCGATCTTACGGCGGTCGATATCGTGCCCTTTTTCCTTTAAGCTGTCGCTTATCATCTGAGTTGTAACAGTACCGAATATTTTATCTTCCTCGCCGACTTTAACGGGGATAGTAACAGATACTTTTTCAAGTTCAGCGGCCAGGTTTTCAGCTGCCTGCAGCTCTTTAACCTTTTTCTTAGCCAGCTGTTTCTTTTCTTCTTCCAGCGCTCTAACGTTGCCTTTCTGGGCTGCGAAAGCGATATTGCGGGGAATCAAAAAGTTACGTGCAAAACCATCTTTTACATCAACCACATCACCAATCTGACCGAGTTGTTCGAAGTTTTTTCTTAATATAACTTTCATTATTCCTCCGTATTACTTTAAGGCTTCAGAAACATAAGGTAATAAAGCGATTTGTCTGGCTCTTTTAATAGCGCTAACCAGTTCCCTTTGATGTTTGGTACAAGTACCGGTAATTCTCTTAGGAATGATTTTGCCCTGTTCGGTCAGAAACTTTATCAGTCGCTTTTCGTCCTTATAGTCTATATATGTTACGTTAGCCTCGCAGAACTTGCAGATTCTTTTATTTTTCATAATTCTCAACCAACTTAAAAATTATTGATTATTTAATAATTCCGACTCTTCATCTGATAAGAACTTATCGAAAGAATTATCCTCAAAAGCCAAGTCATCCTCAGCTGCATCGATAAATGATCCCTCGTTCGGGGCGTTTTTACCGACCTTATTGAGGAACTGAATTCTTTTAGCTTTAATTTCGACAATACTTCTGTTATGCCCGTCCTCGGTTTTCCAACTTCTGCTCTGAAGTTCGCCGTCGACAAGAACTGCGCTGCCCTTTTTAAGTCTTTCCTTGCAGCTTTCAGCCAGTTTATTCCAGGCTACAACTCCCACATAGCAGACGTCTTCCTGCCAGTTATTAGAGCTATCTTTGTACTTCCTGTTAGCAGCGATTGAAAAATTAACAACAGGCGTATTGTTTGAAGTCTGTCTGAATATTGGATCTTTTGTTAAGTTGCCCGCAACCAATATGCTGTTTAGTTCAGGCATTTTTAATTCACCCATGCTTAAATCCTCCATACTTATCGATATAGTTTATTATACTTCCTTATCCGTCTTTTCTTCAGTTTTAGCGGGAGCCGGTTCTTCAGCCGGAGCAGCTTCTGCCTGAGCAGATTCAGCTTCCTGAGCTTTAGCGGCCTTACTTTTCTCAATATATTCCAGAGCGAACTTATCCAAAACGATCGTCAAGAATCTCAGTACAAACTCATCGAGCTGGTACATTCTTTCGAGCTTTGCGATCAGATCCGTTGGTGCAGTAAACCTAAAGATGACATAGTAACCGCTTTTTGTCTTATCTAAAGTATAGGCCAGTCTTTTTCTTCCCCACTTTTCAACTTCAAGAATTTCTCCTCCGTTTACCCGGATGAGTTCAGAAATCCTGTTGATAGTGGCTTCGATCTGTTCTTCTTCGATGGCAGCGTTAATGATAACTGCGCTTTCGTAATGATTCTTCTGCATTGTCCTGATTCACCTCCTTTGGACTAAAGGCCCTTACCCTTTGGCAAGAGCAGGAGTTAAAAAAATAGTTAACTAAAAACTTTTTTAGACACTCATACAATATACAATTATTTTCCGGGAAAGGGTTTACTGAGCGTTATTTTCCTTCTTATCGCCCTCACTTTCCGGATCGGCCGATTGCCTGCTTGTACTGTAAAAGTCGAGCATCTTTTTTACGCCACCTTTAATGTACTCTTCGAGCATAAGGCTTCCCATCTTGAAGGCAGGCTCCAGGGCCTTAAATTCCTCCTCTGAGAAGCTACTGAGCACAAAATCGGCCATTTGCCCCTGAGAAAAATTCCTCCCGATGCCTATTCTGAGGCGGGGGAATTTGTCGGAAGCAAGATGATAAATAATAGAGCTAATGCCGTTATGGCCGCCATCGCCGCCTGAGAGCTTAACTTTAAGCTGTGCCAGGTTGAGGTTCAGGTCGTCATAAAGCACCAGAAAATTCTCAAGTTCCAGTTTATGTTCAGAAATAAAGTCACTAGCGGCTATGCCGCTTAAGTTTACATAAGTACTGGGCCTGATCAGAATAAACGGGGAACCATCAAATTCCCCTTCGGCAAAATAATAGCTTTTCTTTGAAGCCTTAAAAGAAAGATCAACTTTTTGGGCGAAATAGTCGAGGAGCATAACGCCGACGTTATGTCTGGTCGTTTCATAGCGGCTCCCCGGATTTCCTATAGCAAATATTGCCCGCAATTACTAGTCTTCTTTTTCAACTTTTCCTTTAGCGATAACTTCAGGTTCAGCAGCAGCTTCTTCGCCAGCTTCTTTTTCAGCTCTGGGAGCAACTACTGAAACCACCACAGCGTCAGGAGCGTTAAGGACGTCAATGTTTTCAAAGTTCAGATCTCTGACGTGGATTGAATCGCCGAGGTTCAGTTTTTCAATATTTATTGTCAGGTGTTCAGGCATGTCCTTAGGCAGGCATTCAACGTCCAGCTTATGGAGCACCTGCTGTAAGACGCCGCCCTGTTTAATACCGGCAGCATTACCTGTCAGAAGAATGGGAACTTCGATTTCCATTTTATCTGAAGTATTGATGCCGTGCAGGTCGAAATGAACAACTCTGTCAGTAACAGGGTCAAACTGTACGTCTTTAAGGACGCAAGTCAGTCCCTCCTTATCGCCGACTTTAAGGCTAACAATATGAGCCTCAGAAGTATAGATAAGGGGTTTAAGGGACAATTCAGGCACTTCGATTAAAACAGGTTCCTGGCCTTTCGCATAGAACACACCCGGAACTGATCCCTGTCTTCTAAGAAGTTTATTTGCGCCTTTATTGCTTTTTTGTCTTTCATTGGCATTTAATATTATTTCTGCCATTTCATCTCCAAGATATTAATTCAAAATTTCTTATCCTTTATCAATTTCAAAGAGCGAACTGATCGATTCGTTCCTATAGGTACGCCTAATGGCCTCGGCGAAGATTTCGGAGGCTGTTCTCACTGAAATCTTGCTTCCGTTCTGCGCCGCATCGTGCAGTGGAATTGTATCGGTAACATAGAGTTTTGTAATTTCCGATTTCTCAATTTTCTCCACAGCATCGGCTGAGAGCAAGGGATGAGTAACAGCGCCAAAGATTTCGAGGGCGCCTTTATCCTTAAGAGCTTTAACGGCAGAAACAAACGTACCGCCGGTATCTATCAGGTCATCAACTATCAGAACATTTTTACCCTCAACGTTTCCTATAATGTTCATCACTTCGGAAAAGTTAGGTTTAGGCCTTCTTTTATCTATAACGACGAGACTGGCGTTCAGCCTTCTTGCATAGGAACGGGCCATTTTAATGCCGCCGATATCGGGTGAAACCACCACCAGGTTATCCTTTTTCTCCTTAAACAGACCGGAGAAAATAGGAGAGGAATATAGGTGGTCGAAGGGGATATCGAAGAAACCCTGAATCTGAGCCGCATGCAAATCCATTGTAATTACCCTGTCGGCGCCTGCCACAGTGATCATATTAGCCACAAGTTTCGAAGTAATTGAAACCCTGGGCTGATCTTTTCTGTCCTGGCGTGCATAGCCGAAATATGGAATAACCGCTGTAATTCTCTTAGCCGATGCCCTCTTTGCAGCATCGATCATAATAAGCAGTTCCATCAGGTTTTCAGCCGGAGGGTTAGTTGTCTGAACAATGAAAACATCCCGGCCCCTGATGTTTTCTTTATATTTAACCCAAATCTCACCGTCGCTGAATCTCTTGAGGTCAATTTCGCCCAAAGTCATTCCCAGATGAGCTGCAATTTTTTCTCCGAGCTTTGGGTTAGCGCTTCCGGAGAATATTTTAAATTCTATTTCGGACATTTTTCTGTCAAGTTTATAAAAATCTCACAAAGGAAATTCTAAATATACGGAAAACCACGGGGTAAGTCAACAAAACAATAGAGCATGAATTTAGCGCAAAGACTTAGAATTCCC
>JBLMYS010000095.1:0-9829 GCA_050258415.1 Acidobacteriota bacterium
AAAGACATCAATAGGTACAGAACTATAATCAAAGAATTAAATATCAGAAAGTAAGGTTTTGAATGATTTACAAAAAAGAAGTTGAAATTGGCGGAAAAGTTCTTTCTTTAGAAACCGGCAGATATGCTAAACAGGCTAACGGAGCCATTATGGCCCGTATGGGGGATACCATGGTGCTTGTAACAGCTGTTGCCGCAGAAGAAGCTAAAGAGGATCAGGATTTTTTCCCTCTTTCAGTTGAGTACAGAGAAAAATCCTTTGCTGCAGGAAAAATTCCCGGCGGATTCTTTAAGAGAGAAGGCAAACCTTCAGAAAAAGAAATCTTAAGCGCCCGTTTAATAGACAGGCCTATCCGCCCGTTGTTCGCCAAAAGCTATAAGAACGAAACACAGATCGTGGCTTTCGTTTACTCATTCGATGGCGAAAACGATCCCGACGTCCTGGCCGCTGTCGCTGCCTCGGCAGCCCTCACAGTCTCCGATATCCCTTTCCTCGAGCCCGTTGGCGAGGTAAGAGTTGGAAGAATCAATGGCGAACTCATCATCAACCCTACACTCCAGCAGACAGCTCAGAGTGAACTGGAAATTATCGTTGCCGGTACGGCCGACTCGATCATGATGGTTGAAGGCGAATCTAACGAGATCAATGAAGCTGAGCTCCTGGAAGCTTTGCGCTTTGCTCATGAACACATTAAGAACCTTATCAAAATGCAGAATGAGCTCCGCGAGGAAGCCGGTAAGCCTAAGAGAGTCCCTGAAGAGAAGGTTATCGATGAAAACCTCTTCAACGACGTAAAAGCTTTGGCATACGACAGGTATGCAGCTATTGTTGCCAGCGTGCTTAAAAAGGAAGAACGCTCAGAACAGAACAAGGCCCTTAACAGTGAAGTCCTCGAAGCCCTGAAGGAAAAATACCCCGAACAGGAAAAGGTAATAAAGGAAATTCTCCACGACATCGAAAAAGAACTCATGCGCAAGAGAATTCTTGAGGAAGGCCTCCGCCTCGACGGCAGAAATACTACTCAGGTCAGACCGATTACAGTCGAACTGGGTGTATTGCCAAGAACACACGGATCAGCCCTCTTTACAAGAGGTGAAACTCAGAGCTTGACAACTCTTACTCTCGGAACAAAAAATGATGAACAGACCATAGACGGCCTGCAGGAAGAATATACAAAGAAATTCCTCCTCCATTATAACTTCCCACCTTTCTCTGTTGGTGAAGTTGGCAGAATGTCTGGCGTCGGAAGAAGAGAAGTCGGTCATGGACACCTGGCTGAAAGAGCCCTTAAGAAGGTTGTTCCTTCAGAAACCACTTTCCCTTATACAATACGCCTTAATTCGGATATTCTCGAATCCAACGGTTCTTCATCCATGGCAACAGTATGCGCAGGTTCTCTGGCACTCATGGATGGCGGCGTTCCGGTTGCAAAAGCAATCGCCGGTATTGCAATGGGACTTGTTAAAGAAGGCGACAAGTTCGCAGTCCTGACAGATATTCTCGGCAATGAGGATCACTTGGGAGATATGGATTTCAAGGTTGCCGGCTCTACTGAAGGCATAACCGCAATTCAGATGGATATCAAGATACAGGGTATCTCCTTTGAGATCATGGAAACAGCTCTCAAACAGGCTAAGGATGGACGCTTCCATATTCTTGGTATAATGAATGAAGCCATTTCCAAGCCGAAGGAAGCAATTTCACAGTATGCCCCAAGCCTCATTACTATTCAGATACAGACCGACCAGATTGGTCTTCTTATCGGCCCCGGAGGAAAGACCGTACAGGGCCTTCAGAAGCAGTATGGGGTTGATATCAATATTGCAGAAGACGGTACAGTTAGTATAGCTTCGGCTAACAGCGAGTCGGCTAAAAAGTGCAAAGACCACATAAAAGCCCTTACTGCTATGCCTGAAGTTGGTGAAATCTACGACGGAAAAGTAATCAAGATCATGGATTTTGGTGCTTTTGTCGAGATCTTGCCGGGTAAGGAAGGACTTCTTCACATCTCACAGATTGAGAACAGAAAGATCGATAAAGTATCAGATGTTCTTAAAGAGGGAGATGCTGTAAAAGTTAAGCTGGTTAAGATCGAAAACGGCAAGTTTAGCTTAAGCCGCAAAGCTTTGCTCAACGATAAACCGGCTGAAAGTAAGTAATATTCTTTAAGAAAGACGCTGAAGTAATCAGCGTCTTTCTTTTGTGATTTTTTAAGCCGCTCATTTTGCGGCTATTGAAGCCCCTGAAAAGGCCGATTTGCTGCATATAAGAGAGGCTAACCAGGCTATGAAACGATGAAGTAATGAAGATTGGAAATTTGGATATAGGGAAAAAGGCTATTCTGGCGCCAATGGCGGAAGTGACCGACGCGCCCTTCAGGCAGATATGCCGCGAGTACGGCGCGGGTCTTACCTTTACACAAATGGTTAGCGCTAAAGGCGTTGTTGAAAATGCCTTCGCTACACTTAAAGTGCTTGCCTTTAGCCAGAGTGAAAAGCCAATCGGTGTTCAACTCCTGGGGAGTGACCCGGGGTACATAGAAAAAGCAATTCATGACCTTAAATCTTTCAAGCCTGACCTGATCGACCTGAACTGCGGATGTTCTGTTCCTAATGTCTGCCGGATCGGCCTGGGCGCCAGCCTTCTAGACAAACCCGACCTTCTGGAAAGACTCGTTAAGTCGATGGTTAAGGCCGCAGGAAATATCCCCGTTTCAGTTAAAATACGTGCCGGACGAGACAGGCAGCACGTGACCTTAGTTCAAAATGCCAGAATTATTGAGGAAAATGGGGCCTCAATGATTACAGTCCATGGCCGCTTCCGTTCCGATTCCTATAAAGATGAGGCCGACTGGAAATGGATCAGAAAGGTAAAAGAAACGGTTTCAATTCCTGTCGTGGGAAACGGTTCACTCTTTGAACCGGATGACTGCCTGAGGATGATGAATGAAACCGGATGCGACTCGGTCTTTATTGCCCGCGGAGCGCTCGGAAATCCTTTTATCTTCAGCAGGCTTAATGCTGCTGTTGCTACGGGAAATGATCCCGGAAAACCCTCGGCAGATGAAGTTGCCAAAGCAGCACAACGGCATCTTTCATTGCTAATTAAGGATTCAGGCCCATTTCAGGGGGTCAAAAAGGCAAGAAAGCATCTTGTCTGGTATTTCAGATCTTTTAACGGAATAAACAGTTTCATTGAAAAGATCTTTTCCCTTGATGAAGCCTCCTTAGTTGAAGAATTTATCAGCGAACACGCTGATAAAATTAAGAAAAATGTTTATCCCGAAGAGGATTTAAGTAAGATAGACCTAAGTTTTAAAGACCGGGTTCTCTTCTGGATGAATGAAAAACAAACACAGGAAGTTGCAAAACAATAGTTCCATTAGAGAAACGAAGTTTACATGGTAAAAGAAATAATTATTAATTCATCCTCGTCACAAAACCGTGTAGCTATCACCGAGGATGGTAATCTGGTAGATTTTTTTGTCGACCATCCGGAAAAAAGAAGAATGGTCGGAGATATCTACCTTGGCAAAGTTGCACGGATATTGCCCGGCATTAAAGCCGCTTTTATCGATATCGGGATGAAACACGATGCATTTCTGCATTTTTCCGATATAGGTGACCGCTTGGAAGGCCTCCAGAGCGTTCTGGATGACGACTCCGAGCTGGAAGACGTCGCTGACGACGTGGCAGAACATAACCCTCCTGCCAGAAATACACAGCAGCAGATTGACGTTGAGGTTAGAAGAGAGACTTTTATTCCTAAACTGCATAAAGGACAGGAAATTTTAGTGCAGATCACTAAAGAACCTGTCGGCAATAAGGGCGTTAGAGTTACTTCTTCAATTTCACTGCCGGGCCGCTTCTGCGTACTGCTCCCTTTCGACAACAAAATTGGTATCTCCAAGAAAATTGCTGAATTCAGGGAACGCAGACGACTTAAAAGCATTGCAAAGGGCATACTGCCCGAAAACTGCGGTCTTATAATCCGTACCGCTGCAAAAGAACAATCGGAAGAGTCTTTGTCCGACGACCTGAAATACCTCGTCAAAACATGGGAGGATATTTCGGCTGCAGCAAAGAGCGAGACCCCTCCGTCACTTTTGTATCAGGACTTAAGTACCACTTCAAGCGTAATTCGTGACCTCTTTACGCCTGATATCTCAAAGGTATTCATAGACTCACGCAAACTCTATAAGCAGATCAAGAGCTATGTCCACCTGGTGCAACCGGCACTGATGGATAAAATTGAGCTCTTCAGGGAAAACCAGTCCATTTTTGAAGCCTTTAAGATCGATGAGGCGATTAAAACCCTCATGGGAAGGAAAGTCCCTCTTCCTTCAGGCGGCTACCTGATAATAGACCATACAGAAGCTATGGTTGTCGTCGACGTCAATAGCGGACGATATGCGGCTAAAAAGGAGCAGGAGCTTAATTCGCTTAAGACTGACCTTGAAGCTGCTCGCGAAGTTGCACGCCAGCTGAGACTTAGAGATATTGGCGGACTTATAGTCTGCGACTTTATCGACCTGGAAGACGAGAAAAACAGGAAGAAAATCTATGATGAGCTGAAAAAAGAGTTCCGTAAAGACAGGGCAAAGGTTTCTGTCCTTCCGATGACAGATTTCGGCCTCATTCAGATTACGCGCCAGAGAATAAGGGAGAATATTCTTCATACGATGAACGAAGTCTGCCCCTTCTGTAACGGCTCGGGACTTCTGACGAAAAAATCGAATCTTCTGCACGAAATTGAGACTTGGCTTAAACGTTTCAAGAGCCAGTCTGCCGAAAAATTCCTCGTGCTGAATGTCCATCCTTCACTTGGCATTAAGTTAAGAGAGGGAAGGGTAAAGAGGCTTACAAAACTTCAGTTTAAGTATTTTGTAAAGATCAAACTTGTTGAGGATGAGAATTTCAATCCTGCAACATTCCGCTTCCTTTCAGCCAAAACAGGCAAGGACATAACGGCGGAATTTATAGGTTAAATAAAGTTTTCATACGCTTAAAATTCAGTCAACCAAGCCGAAGCTCCGCTTCGGCTTTCTTATTTGTGCTCAATCAAAATGAAACGTGAGCAATTAGAACAACGTACAAATTAAGCCCGACGGCGTCGGGCGTAACCTTAGTAGCCCAGGGTTCCAAGCCCTCCTGGGAGGGCGCAGGTACCCTGGGTTAACGGATCCCCCACGCACACCACGGAGCTCCGGATGGAGCGACACCTAATCAGAATCAGAATCAAACCAAAATCAGCATCGAGGCATAAATTATCATTGGGACGTATAATTGTGCCCTGTTTCACACAGTTGCAATTACAGCCGGATTAAATTGTTTCATATCCAAAGCCACATAATCCCTTTCCAAACCCATAAATAGGAGCAGCTATGACGCAAACATTTAGCCAGATCTACATCCATCTGGCATTTGCAGTCAAATTAAGAGATTTTATGATAAGACCTTCTTTTTCTAATCACCTGGAGAAATACATTACAGGAATCGTAAAGAATAAGGGCGCTAAGCTGATGGCCATAAAGGCAATGCCTGACCACATGCATATATTCATATCTATATATCCGGATACCTCAATTTCTGAACTGGTAAGGGACATAAAGGCATGCTCCTCAGTATACATAAAGAAAACCATTCATTATAGTCTCTTCTCCTGGCAGACAGGCTATGGGGCATTCTCATACTCCAAGAGCCAGTCTAAAGAGGTAATAAGATATATTCTCAGTCAGGAGGAATACCACAGGCACAGGTCATTCAGGGAAGAATACATGAATATCCTCATGGACTTCATGGACTTTGGTGTGGATTATGATGAAAAGAACCTGTTTACCTGGATTTCTGAGGATGAGATGTCATCTTAGGTGAATCATCATCTTCATGAGGCGTCATCTTTTTGAGCTGTAATTTTTGATGAACCGTCATCTTTGGTAAACCATCATTTTAGATGATGTAACTCTTAAGAAGGAGAGGAAAACTGTAATCATTTCCGATTTTGCCCATTCATTATATTGGTTAATGCGGGTGCGTTTATGTGTCGCTCCTGCCGGAGCTTGGATGGGGGGTGGGGGATCCGTTAACCCAGGGTACCTGCGCCCTCCCAGGAGGGCTTGGAACCCAGGGCTACTAAGGTTACGTCCTTCTTCGAAGGACTTACAATTTTCCTTGGCAAAATCGAAATACATTGTATTTGCTCTCATTGAACACTATATCAGGAAAAGGCTGAAATTCCAACCAAATTAATGAACCTGCAAATCGCTTCTTTACCCCATTACTACTTTGTACTTTGTCGGTGAATTTCGTAACTTTGTGCCTTAGTAATTCGTTTATGGGTAATAAGTTATCAAACCGATTTGAACTTAAGCCTGACATATGCATGATGATTAAAAAATGAGGAGCTGCAAATGAAATTTTTCATAGATACCGCCAGTATTTCAGAAATTAAAGAGGCTGCGGCCCTGGGTATACTCGACGGCGTTACTACTAACCCCTCCCTGGTGGCTAAGGAAGGTAAAAACTTCCGCCAACTCCTGGATGAAATCCTTCAGATCGTAGACGGCCCTGTTAGCGCCGAGGTCATCTCAACCGACTACGACGGAATTGTAAAGGAAGGACGCGAGCTTTCACAGATTCATAAAAATATCGTTGTTAAAGTTCCTTTGATTAAAGAAGGCCTCAAAGCCGTTAAAACCCTGAGCCAGGAAGGCATTAACACTAACGTTACACTCTGCTTTTCTCCTTCCCAGGCACTCCTGGCCGCAAAGGCCGGGGCAACTTACATCAGCCCCTTCGTTGGCCGCCTGGATGACATTAGCCACGACGGAATGGAGCTCATTAGCCAGATCGTCCAGATCTACCGTAACTACGGCTTTACTACAGAGGTCCTGGTTGCCTCAATACGCCACCCACTGCACCTTGTAGATGCAGCTTTAATCGGCGCCGACGTTGCAACAATGCCCTTTAACGTAATAGATAAGTTATTTAAGCATCCCCTGACCGACTCCGGCCTGGAGAGTTTCTTAAAAGATTGGAAAAAATTGAACCAATAATTGAAGGAAATATGAAAAAGACCACATTATTCCAGGTTCACGAAAATCTGGGCGCCAAACTAATCGATTTTGCAGGCTACATGATGCCTGTGCAGTACAGCTCCATTATCGCCGAACATAAGGCGGTGAGAAATTCGGTGGGTGTTTTTGACGTTTCACATATGGGCGAAGTTTTTATTAAGGGCCAAAAGGCCCTCGATTTCGTTCAGTCCATTACTGTTAACGATGCCTCAAAGCTTACACCCGGAAGGGTTCAGTATTCTGCTATGTGCTACCCCGACGGCGGCATCGTAGACGACCTCCTGGTCTATAAAGTTTCCGATGAGGAATTTATGCTCGTTGTAAACGCATCCAATAAGGATAAGGATTACAACTGGATGAAGGAAAACAATACCTTCGGAGTCGAGATCCTTGACGAAAGCGATGAGTATTCACTCCTTGCCGTCCAGGGACCTAAGTCTCTGGAAACAGTCCAGAAACTCTGCGACAAAAAGATCGATCTGGAATACTACCACTTCTTTAAGGCTAAAGTTGCCGGCGTCGACATGATTGTCTCCCGCACAGGATACACAGGAGAACTGGGTTACGAACTCTATTTCAAGGGCGATACTAAAGTTGCCGAAAATGTCTGGAACAGTCTCTTTGAGGCCGGTAAGGAATTCGACATTCAGCCCGTGGGCTTGGGTGCAAGAGACTCCCTGCGCCTCGAGATGGGCTTCTGCCTCTATGGCCACGACATAGACCAGACAACAAACCCCCTTGAAGCTGGCCTGGGCTGGATTACAAAGCTTAACAAGCCAGGTGACTTTATTGCAAAGGACGTCCTCTTAAAGGTTAAAGCCGAGGGACTTAAAAGAAAACTCGTTGCCATGATTTCGGACGAAAAGGCCTTCCCCCGCCAGGGCTATGAACTTACTGTTGATGGAAAAAAAGTCGGCTGCGTAACAAGCGGAACCGTAAGCCCTATGCTGGAAAAGCCTATTGCCATGGGCTATGTCGACCAGGAATATGCAAAGGAAGGTGCCCAGGTTAATTTCCTCATCAGGGGAAAAGAGATCCCGGCAACGATCATTAAACTTCCTTTTGTTAAAAAATAAAATTAATTTGTATTTTTGGCCATGCGCCTCCTAAGAGGCGCATGACCGGTTATCTTTAGCGGTGATGCCTGTCTATAATCAGTGAATATTTTTCGAAATTAACGCTAAGATTTGATTATAAAGTACCGGAATTGAACATTAAAATTAAAGACTATGAAACTAAACGTACATTTTTCACCCGCACAGACCGACGAACTTTACTTTTCAGGTAAAACTTCAGTCGTCATTGATGTCCTTAGAGCAACTACAACAATTGTTACTGCTCTTTTTAACGGAGCAAGAGAAGTTATTCCTGTAAATTCAATTGAGTTTGCAATGAAAGTCTCAGGAAATGCTTTCGGTGGACAGACACTTCTGGGCGGTGAGCGGAATACAAAAAAAATCGAAGGTTTTCAGCTCGGAAATTCTCCTTTCGAATACTCGCACGAGGTTGTAGCCGGTAAATCGATAATTCTTTTTACTACAAACGGCTCGAAGGCTATTGTTAAGGCAAAGTTTTCAGAAAACCTCTATATCTGTTCCTTTCAGAACATTCAAAGTATTGCTCAGCACCTTTTTGAGCTCGGTAAAGATGTTGAAATCGTCTGCTCAGGCCGCAATGGCAGCTTCTGCATTGATGATACAATATGTGCCGGAAAACTGGTAACGGAAATTCAGAAACTAAAGGAAGACGTGGAACTTACGGATTCCTCCAAAGCCAGCGTTGTCTTAAGCAAATCCTATGGAAAAAGCATTCAGAAAATACTTGCCGAATGCGAACACGGGAAGTTGCTCGTTGAAAACGGATTTGAACAGGATATTGCATACTGCGCCAAAGTTGGCGGTATGGAAGTCATACCTTATTTTACGGGCGGAATGGTAAAAATCCTGAATAAGCCCCGTACTAACGAATTTCAGGGCTAATTGAGTATTTAGAATAATGGCAGTAAAGAAAAAGACCGGCAGCTCACCTGCAAAGGGAGAAAACTATTTTAAAATCTCCATGGAAAAAAAACAGAAGATACTCGGTATTTTTCTTGTGGTTTTTTCCCTGCTTATACTGCTGAGTATTATTTCTTATTCGGCTACGGACGAGGCTTTCCTTACAAACAGCCTCTCAGATGTCTCGGCAGAAAGAAGCCAGTCTACACACAACCTGGTGGGGCTTGCCGGGGCTTATGTAGCCTCGTTTCTCGTTAACTCAATTTTCGGCTTTAGTTCCGTCGTTTTCCCCGTGATCCTTTTTATCTGGGGCTATTCAATTGCCGTAAGCAGGAACTACCGCCTGGCCTTAAATCTCTCAAATTTCCTTCTGGCCTCGGGGGCACTCATTTCCTCTTTTTTCGGCGTACTGCGCTTTAAGCTTAACCTTTTCCGCGACGTCAATGAGCTCTCGGGCAACGCCGGGGGATTCCTCGGGATCTCTTTAGGCAAAATGCTCGGCGGCCTGGGAAGCCTTATACTTATCTCCACCTTAATGCTCGTTACACTTATAATTGCCTTTGACGTAAAACTGGGCCCCATCCTTCAGTTCTTCAGGAGCCTTTTTGAGCATTCAGAGGCGATGCTTGAAAAAGCAAAGGAAAACCTGCAGGAGAAAAAGGAATCGAAGACTGCCGGGAACCTGGAGAAAATTAAAAACCTCAAGGCGGAAAAGCCTAAGAAACAGAAGCCTCAGAAGCTGGACATTGAGGACGTT
>JBLMYS010000096.1:0-4375 GCA_050258415.1 Acidobacteriota bacterium
ACATTTTTGTAATATCAACCAGTCCAGGGCGAGCCGCCGCTCGCCCCTACACAAAAATAAATACAAATGTAATAATTTAATTATTTCTTTAGAGGTATTCCACGGTCCATAAAAATCTTAAAAGGGACTCCATTTAATTCTTTTCTTTGAGGCCGCATTTACTTAACTTTTCGAATTAAAAAAACGGACTAATTATTTATAGTTATGAAACTTAGACACCTTTTACCCCTACTTTTACTCTGCGTGCAGCCCTTAAATGCACAGGACACTTCGCAGACATTTCTGTCGCTGAAGCCGACAGGAGTTGAGAATTATCTTTTGTCACACCCGAAGTATGACGGCCGGGGAACCATAATCTTTGTACTCGATACGGGCGTGGATATGGGAATTGACGGCCTAAAGACCACGACTGACGGAGGAACTAAAGTAATTGATGTGAGGGATTTTACAGGGCAGGGCGATGTTAAGATCTATGAGGCACGCCTGGACGAGGCGACACTGAGCCTTGTAAATGAAGAACACAGACTTTCGGTAAAAGGTATAGATAAACTTCAGTTAAAGCCCATAGACGGGAAATATTACATAGGTAATTTTGACGAGGAGAGATTTAAGAACTCCAACTCGGGCGTAAGGGACCTTAACGGAAACGGGAAAACAGACGACAATTTTATTGTTGTCACCTTTAAGACTGTGCAGAACGGAGAAGAGTTCTGGGTAGCCTATTTCGACACAAACTCTGACGGGAGCCTCTCGGATGAAAAGCCTATGAGGAGCTATCACGAAAAGTTTGACACCTTCCAGATCCAGGTGCCGGATAAGCTTCCCTACTTTACCTTTGCATTTAATATATTCCCTGAAAGTAAAACTATAAGTGTTTTTTATGACGACGGCGCCCACGGGACCCATTGTTCAGGCATCGCCTCGGGATACGGGATCGGGCGTGAAAAGCACTTTAATGGTGTTGCCCCCGGTTCAAAGCTTGTGGGACTCAAGATCGGGCAGAACACAATGTCGGGCGGGGCAACGGTTACAGAAAGCATGAAAAGAGCCTACCTCTTTGCCGATTCAGTCTCCAGGGTCTGGAAAGAGCCCTGCATAATCAACATGAGTTTTGGCATCGGAAGCGTTATTGAGGGAAGTGCCGACATGGAGCTCTTCCTGCAGGATCTGTTAAGAAAAAACCCGTATCTTTACATATGTACTTCCAATGGCAATAACGGCCCCGGAATTTCGAGCTCGGGGCTTCCGGCTTCATCGAAGTATGTATTTTCTTCAGGTGCCGTTTTAACAAAGGAAGTTGGCCGTGACGTCTACGGGGCATCAATTGCTGAGGACATCATTCTTCACTTCAGCGCAAGAGGAGGAGAAGTTTCAAAGCCTGACATAGTTTCCCCGGGGGCGTGTGTTTCGACGGTTCCGAACTGGAGCGCAAGCGACCGCATGTGGGGCACCAGCATGGCCTCTCCATATACGACAGGAGTAATGTCACTCCTCTTAAGCGCCGTAAGCCAGGAATATCCGGGTTTAAAGATACCTTCACAGGCACTCTTCAGAGCCGTAAGAAGCGGCGCAGTGCATATGGCGGGCTATAATCCACTCGACGAAGGAGCAGGATATATAAATGTTGAAAACGCGTACAGTGTGCTGGAGAAAATGATAAAAAACAAGGATTATGAGGATACCGAGGACTTTAACGTTACGGCTTATGTACCCAGCATGCCAAATGACCGTGCCCCGAACCTTTATTTCCGCGACGGCACTATAATTAAAGACGGCGACACCTTCAGGTATATTATCTCAAGAGTAAATGCAGGCCAAGGGAAGAAGTTTTACAGCATATTTAACCTTGAGAGCAGTTCCTCGTGGCTTATTCCAGTTCAGAAGAAGATATATTTCAGGAACGGACAGGGCACTTACGTTAGCGTGCGTTTTGACAAGAGCCAGATGAAAGAGCCCGGCATATACACCGGCAGAATATCGGCCTATGCCGATGGAAGGAAAGATGTTTCTGAATTCAGCATGCTTGCAACGGTTATTATTCCTTATGAATTCAACAGTGGAAACCGTTACACGCAGTCATTTGAAAAAGAAAGTCTTGAGGCGGGGCGCCACAAGAGATATTTCCTTAATATTCCGGCCGGGACGGGAAACGTAACTATTAAGATCAGTTCCGACGGGAAAAATTATGCTCAGGCAGTCTACCGCCTGTTTGATCCCGACGGTGTAAACATTTACACCTCACAGCTTCTGAATTCAGAGCTTAAGGACGCGGAGTTTACATCGAATCATGAGAACCTGAGGCCCGGGGTTTATGAGCTAGTTGTACACGGCAACTTTATGGCAAAGAAGGCTTCGGTTTACAATCTCAAGATTGAATGCTCGGGCGTCAATTCAATTGCGCGCGAGATAGTGCTGGATACAAAGGACAGGAACATTTCAGTCATGAACTCCTTCAGCCAGGTAAAGCAGTATGAGCTTACAGGAAGGCTTTTAGGCTACGAGAAAGATTTTAAGGCCGAGTTCAACGGTGTCGACCGGTATGTTTATCCCTTTGTAATAAGAAAAAATGAAGCTTCAAAGGAATTTGATTTTGCAATCAGCAAAGAGGATTTCAACAAGTTTACAGATTTTTCCGTCATCGTTTATGATGAATCGGGTAAGGCCTTATTAAAAGACGGGCTTAATTATCAGAACGGAGAACTCAGTGTATCGAACACGTTCGGAGATAAGGATTCGACAAAGCTCACTCTTACGCTTATCCCCGCATTTGCAAACAAGGCGGGTTATGCCGTTGTAAATGTTAAAGAGCTTACAAGAATCTCCTCTCCGGTGGAATTTCCGGTTCAGTACGGAGAGTCTAGCCGCATTGAGCTTTACCCGAATGTTGAAAAGAAACTGAAATGTTCATTTGGTGCTCCGGCATATTATTATCCGGCGGATGCAAAGCCTTACGGCAAAGTTTATTTCAGATCGTTAGAGACAGACAAAGTAGAATTAGAGTTACCTTTTTTATTCAAATAACGAAGGAGTATTTGTTTTATGAGTGATCAAGTTGCCATTTCAAACGGCGGATTGCCCGAGAATGCCTATACGGAATTAAAGCCAGGTGAGGAGTACACGCCGGTAATGTCGCCCAGGGCGGCACACCCGGAAGTAACCCCGTGGTCTGTAACCTGGGGTCTTGTTATGGCTGTAATATTTTCGGCAGCTGCTGCTTACCTTGGACTTAAGATCGGGCAGGTTTTTGAAGCCGCAATTCCGATTGCAATTATTGCAGTAGGGCTTTCAACGGCAACAAGAAGGAAAAACGCCCTTGGTGAAAACGTAATTATACAGTCGATAGGTGCAAGCTCGGGTGTAATTGTTGCAGGCGCAATTTTTACAATTCCAGCGCTTTACATATTAAACCTGCACGTTCAGTTCATGCAGATCTTCCTGGCTTCACTATTCGGAGGTTTCCTCGGGATACTTTTCCTTATCCCCTTCAGGAAGTATTTTGTGGGCGAGATGCACGGAAAGTTCCCCTTCCCCGAGGCGACAGCAACAACTGAGGTTCTGGTTGCGGGTGAAAAAGGTGGCGGGCAGGCGCTCGTTCTGGTTGTAAGCGGTATTATCGGTGGTGTTTACGACTTCATTGTCGCTACTTTCGGCTGGTGGAGCGAGGTTTTCTCAACCCGCGTTATAGATTTAGGACAGAAGCTGGCAGACAACTACAAGATCGTTTTCAGAATGAACATAGGTGCCGCGGTAATGGGCCTGGGTTACATTACAGGACTTAAATATACCGCAATCATTGCCGCAGGATCTTTTGTTTCGTGGTATGTGCTTATTCCGATAGTTTCCTACATTGGCGGCGCTCTGACGCAGCCACTGGGTGTAAACGTTACGCTTCTTGTTAAGGATATGTCGGCTGAGCAGATATTTTCAACTTACGTGCGCCACATTGGTATTGGCGGCATTGCAATGGCAGGTATAATCGGAATTATCCGTTCTTCAAAGATCATCGTTTCGGCTTTCTCTTTGGCTGTAAAGGAAATCTTTGGCGGTAAAGGCGAGCATACCTCAAAGCTGAGGACGCAGAGAGACATACCGATGGCAGTTATCGTAATCGGCATTCTGGTTACAGCCATACTGGTATTCATCTTCTTCATGTCGGGCGTTGTAACAAACCTTACGCACGCGGTAGTAGGACTTTTAATTGTGCTCATAATCTCATTCCTTTTTACCACTGTTGCCGCAAACGCAATTGCAATTGTAGGCACCAACCCGGTTTCAGGAATGACACTTATGACGCTCATACTTTCAAGCATAGTTTTAGTTTCGGTTGGCCTTACAGGTGAAGCCGGTATGATTTCGGCTTTAATTATTGGCGGCA
>JBLMYS010000097.1:0-4504 GCA_050258415.1 Acidobacteriota bacterium
GATTCCCTTATCAGCATAACAAACCTTAAAGCTAATCTTGAAAGGCTTGCCCAGGATAGCCTCAAAGGACGCGCTACAGCGTCTCCCGACGAAAAAAGAGCCGCCGCATATATAGCCGAAGAGATGAAAACCCTTGGCGCTGAACCCTTACTCGGTAATTCTTTCATACAGTCATTCCAGCTCGAGGCCTTTACAATGAGCCCCAAAAGCCGGCTATCTTTTATCTCAGATGGAAAAGAAATTGAGGGACTTAAAATCTACGACAACTATTTCTTCCTCAAAGGCTACGTGAAAGGGAATTTTGATACTACGCTCGACCTCGTCTATGCCGGCTATGGGATCACTGAAGAGGGGATTGACGACTATAAGAATCTTGACCTAAACGGCAAAGTTGTCCTCGTTAAAGGCGGTATGCCTTCTGATCCAAATGCCCGTAACATACTTGCCTCAAAAGGAATTACCCCCGACATGGCCTTTAAGATCAGAACAGCTCAAAGGCTCGGCGCTCGCGGCATTGTCATAGTCACAGACAGCGCAAATACAGCCGACTGGGACCGCATGATGCTCCGCGGCATAAGGCCACAGCACCGCTTCCCCGGAACTGCCCCAAAAGGCTCTTTCTTTGCCGCTGTATTAAGGCCTGAGGCTTTCAGTAAATTTATTGAACCCTCTTTATCGCGCCTTAAAGTGAACGTTCAGTCTTCATTAAAAACTGAAACTGTAAATTCATATAACGCTATTGGCGTCATTAAAGGTACTGACCCTGTCTTGAAAGATGAATTCGTCATAGTCGGTGCGCACCACGACCACCTTGGCATAATTGGTGGAAAGATCTATAACGGCGCCGATGATAACCTCTCAGGAGTTACTTCAGTCCTGGAAATTGGAAGAATACTGAAAAAACTCCATGAAAATAAAAGATCCGTTATTCTCATCTCCCACGGCTCCGAAGAAGCCCTCATGCTCGGATCTGAATACTTTGCAAATCACTTTGACGGAATTAAAAACGTCTCTGCTATGGTCAATATCGATATGGTGGGACGCGAAAACAGGGATACCATCTATCCCATAGGATCTGCCAGGCTTGGTAGTGAAATGAAGACTATACTGGAGGAAACAAACCGTGAAACCGTAAAATTTGCGCTTAATTACAAATTCGATGATCCTCACGACCCCGACAGAATGTATTACCGCAGCGACCATTATAGCTACGCCCAAAAGGGAATTCCTGTAGTTTTCTTCTACGATTATATGCTTAAAGATTACCACAAGGATACAGATGACGCTGAAAAAATAGATTATGAGAAAGTGGCAAAAATTGTGGAACTATCCTACAAAATGATCCTTAAAATCTCAAATATGGATCACAAAGTCACAGTCTCCACCCCTTAAACGAATTTTATTGTCCGGGCAGGAACCGCCTCCTGCCCCATTTCTTACCGTCGAATCCGCCGCGGCGGAAACGTCGAACGTTGAACTCTTTTGCACACCTGACCACGTTTTTTGCCCTAAACCTAAACTCCTTCATGACGATAATGAATTTGAATCATTTTATTTTTTATTCAGTATAATTGCTTTTATTCAGCCCGTGCCTTTATTAGGTGACTTTGGCCTTTTCTTTTATTATGGATAATAAACCGTTTATAGATCTTTCGATTCTTCAGCAGTCAGAACACAAATTCCGCTCCCTTTTTGAATCGATGTTCGAGGGATTTTTTATTTTTGAAGTCATTTACGACGCAAACCACCAGCCTTATGACTACAAATACATAGAACTGAATGACGCTGCAGCCAAACTAATGGGATTCCCAAGAGAACATTTGATCGGGAAAACGTTAAGAATAATACTTCCCACAGTATCACCTGTATGGCTAAACTACTATTCGAGAGGTGCTTCCGGCGAAAATCTGGAATTTGAGGAATACAGTCCGGCACTGAATAAATACTTTAAGTCGATTATGTACGCCCCTTTCCCGGGCTACCTCGCCGCCTTATCTATCGATATCACTCAAAGAGTCCTGGCCGAAAATGCCCTGCGCATAAGCGAAGAACGCCTCCGCTACTCACTCGAAGCTGCAGATGAAGGCTACTGGGACTGGAATCTGAAAACAGGGGAATCCTATTTCAGCCCCCGCTATTATACAATGCTTGGCTATGAGCCTGATGAATTTGAGCCAGGTTACGAGGCCTGGAAACGCCTGCTTCCCCCTGAAGAGGGTCAAAACAGGTTGGCTGAAAAATCCGCAAACTTCTGTATTGATAATCCTTCAACTGAATTTCAGCTTCGTACTAAGTCAGGTGAATATAAATGGATTTTAAGCCATTGGAAGGTGGTCTCAAGGGATGAAATGGGCGTGCCTGACAGATTTATAGGAACTCACGCCGATATTACTGAAAGAAAGAAGACCCAGCAGGCCCTGCTACTCAGTGAGGAACGCCTCCGCTATGCTATGGAGGCTGCTGATGAAGGCTACTGGGACTGGGAGCTGAAAAGCAGAAAAATATTTCTCAGCCCTCGCTACTTTACAATGTTAGGGTATGAACCAAATGAATTTGAAATGACCATGGAACTGTGGTTTTCTATGCTTCACCCTGACTCAAGGAAAAACATTCTGCAGAAGTTAAGCCGCCCTGAATCTATCCCTGATAATCTTACCGTGGAATTTCAAATGCACAATAAAGCCGGAGAATTCCGTTGGATTTTAAGCCACTGGAAAATCTTCAGCAGGAATGCAAATGGCTCTCCAATTCGGCTCCTGGGTACTAATTCCGATATCACTGAACGGAAAAAAATTGAAGAAGCACTTAAACTTAATGAACGCCGCATAAGCTTAATACTCGATACTGTCCCGGTCGCTTTCTACGATATCGATTTATCCGATGGCTTTCATATAAATTGGCTCAGCAACAGCATTGAAAGGCTTACCGGCTTTACTCCGGAGGATTTTATGTGCGATAATGGCTTCTGGAAAAGCAGAATCCATAAAGATGATCTGCCTCAGCTTACTGAAATCGCAAAGTTCCCGGTCGACCTCTACCAACTCGAACACCGCTGGAAATGCGCAGATAATAAGTTTAACTGGTTTATGTACCGCTCCTACCTGATCAGAGATTCCAACGGAAAACCGATGAAGATAATGGGACTTATGCAGGATATTTCCAAAAGCAAGTCCTACGAAAAAAAACTTAAAGCCTCCGAGAAACAGGCACGCGCACTTTCTACACACCTCGAAAACGTACGCGAAGAGGAAAGAAAAACCCTGGCCCGCGATGTCCATGACGAATTAGGACAGTCCTTAACCGTCCTTAAACTTATGGCAAAATCAATTAAAAAAGACCTCCTGAATGGTAAAAGTGTCGACCCGTCTGATCTTGACGAAATGACAACCCTGCTCAGCTCTACTATTAAATCGGTACAGAGAATAACAACTGAACTCCGCCCCGATATTCTCGATACGGCAGGCCTTATTGCTGCAATTGAATGGCAGGTGGAATCATTCTCTCGCCATAGTCAAATCGAATGCTGGATTGATTTGAAAGATTTTAGCTCATGTGAGTTTAATAGCTGCGTATCGACAATAATATTCCGTACTGTGCAGGAATCACTCACCAACATCTCACGCCATGCAGGGGCAAAAAAAGCTAATGTTTGCCTGAAAAAAGTAGAAAATAACCTTGTCCTCTCAATTGAAGACAACGGCATCGGTATCAGTTCGAAAAAACTGAAGGAAACCACTTCATTCGGCTTGAAAGGCATGCAGGAAAGAGCTGCCTTCGCGGGAGGAAAACTGTCTATTAAGGGCCGGAAGGCAAAAGGCACCACCGTTACACTGAAAATTCCGCTCGAAAGAGCTTTGAATAATTATATTAATCCTAAAACTAATAAAACTGAATATTATGATAAAAGTGATGATTGCAGATGACCACGCGCTTTTAAGAACAGGTCTGAAAAAAATTATCTGTTCTGAAACCGACATGGAAGTTTCCTGTGAAGCCCGTAACGCCGAGGAGGTACTCTTTCTCCTTAGAAAAAATAAAGTTTCAATTATTATACTTGATATCAATATGCCGGGAAGAAGCGGCCTCGACCTGCTCTATGACATTAAAACTATGTACCCCGGAATCTCTGTCCTCATACTGAGCATAAATCCCGAAGAACAGTTCGCCCGCCGCTGCCTCGAGGCCGGTGCCTCAGGCTATATGAATAAGGATATCGAACCCGATGAATTTATTAGCGCCATTCGTAAAATTGCCCATGGACATAAATATTTCAGTGATAAGTTTATGGAAATCCTTCTTGAAGAAGTCGAACAGCGCAAAAGGGGAAGGTTCCTTCATGAAGCTTTGTCTGCACGCGAGTTCGAAGTTATGCGACTCATTGCCAATGGTGCAAAGTACCGCGAAATCGCTGATGCAATGTCAATAAGTGAAAAAACTATCAGCACATACAGAAACAGAATCCTTTCTAAACTTGGCCTCAAAAATACGGACCAGATCAGGCATT
>JBLMYS010000098.1:0-25260 GCA_050258415.1 Acidobacteriota bacterium
ATATCCTTTCTATAGACAGAGCACCGCTTCGCGGCTTTGTGACATGGACATTTATACATGCTCTTGTTTTCTTAATTTATTCTAATGAATTCTTAGGATTATAAATTAAGGGGTTCCTACACCCATTCGGGGTTTGTCACCGCCGAGCTATCGATCCTCCTGCGGACTTACGCGTCAACTTAATTTTGCAAGTTTATCATGATAATTCATCCTGTCATGTCTTTTTTGATAAGGTGTGTAATAAAAAAGCAATTTAAGAAAGAGCCGGGATATATCTGTACCGAGAGCTTCTGCTATGAATAAAATAATAAGATTGTCAGCTATAAACTTAGAGTACTTTAACAGGCTTATTATCTCTTCCTCAGAATGTCCCGTTTTCTCCAGATACTTCAGGAAACTTACCTGGAAAAGGATGATGAAGATGAGCATGCAATAGATATATATTTCTACGGCAAGCTTCGTCTTATATTCGAGAGCATCCTTTATCTTAAAGTAACTCTTCCATGACTTGAATATCACCTCTATTCTAAATCGTAAGCCATAGAGATAAAGTACGTCCTTTCTTGAAAGCATTGCCTTAGGGCAATTTGTTATGAGTATATCCCAGCCCAGGAGCTCATAGTACTCTTTAGAATGATTATTCCTCTTGTCATGATTAAGTCTTGCCTTCCTTCTTCTTTCATTTGCTTCATCATTACTGACCTTTACGGCTACAAGTCGGACAGGAACACGGGCTTCGCTTCCAAGAAGCACATTCATATCTAGGCTGCCTTTCTGCTTTAAGAGCTTAAGAAGGTTTATTTTCTCATTTGTCTTCACGTCATAAATGTTCAGCCCATAGCGAAGACGGCTTATGAAATAAATGCCTTTTTCTATCATTTCATTGAAAAGGTCCAGGACAAAGTATCCAAGATCCCTTAGAATGAGATCCCCCTTTTCTGCTATGTCCAGTATGTCCCAGGCTTTTTTCTGGTCGTTTTGTCTGTAGTTTGAAAGGTCAATCATCCTGAATGAACCCGTTACGAGGTCATAGATGACCTGTAGTTTGAGAGTAGAGCTCTCAGTCTCTTTATTCTGATTTATGCTACCAGGGAAATCACCCGAAAGCATCCGGTCAAGTTTTATGTGAATAGAATCATGCAGAAAGATCTTCTTAAAGCCTTTTAGGGGAATGGCTGCTCCGGATAAGAGGCTTTTCTTCATTACTTCATCAAGGACCCTGCCTAAGAATTCCAAAGAGACTTTTTTACCATCTTCCTTCTTATCCTTTCCCTTCTCTTTAGCTTTATTCTTCTTGCTTCCTTTAGGCTTTTCATCCTCTTCTGTCTTCTGAATTCTTTTCCACAGGGCCTGCTTGCTTAAGGTATCCCCGATAAGAAATCCTATCTTAGAAGCCCAGCTCTCAAAGGAGTTTCTTCCACGGCTTAATGCCATCAGGAAGAAGCCTGTCAGAAGATCCCTTGGGGTTATCTTCCTTGCTTTTCTTTCTGAAAAGCCTGTCGCTTTGGCTATTTTCTCAAGATTTATAGCTGAAAATCTGCTGTGTACAATGGCACTGTTTTTATTTATATTATTTATGCTGCTGTTCGTTTTCATACGTCATAACCTTTGTTTTCTGCTTAAAAAACAGTTTATGACATTTTGAATTCAACAGCAGCTTATTTTTTGTGCCATGCCTTAAGTTGACGCGTAAGGCCTCAGGCGGGTGCAGACACCCTGGGAATGATGTAAACCTGGGAATAACGTAAACCCGGGAATGCCGTAACCTGGAGAAAGATCACTTTAGCAGCATCATCTTCCGGGTTTTAATCTCACTGCCCGACTGGAGTTTGTAGAAATACATGCCCGAACTTACCTGGCTGCCACGGCTGTCGTGGCCGTTCCAAACAACTGTCCTGCGCCCTGCGGGCTGAAACTCGTCTATCAGTGTTGCAACTTCACGCCCGTCCATGGAATAAATTTTTAAGACTACCCTTCCCTCTTTAGGAATATCGTAGCTGATCTGCGTGGAGGGGTTAAACGGATTCGGAAAATTCTGACGCAGTTCGAAAACCTTGGGAACCTCCAAATTATTTGAAACAGCTGTCATTCCCCCAATTACAATGTTTACAGGCCGGCTGTAAATTGTAAGATCCTTTGCAAGGCCGTTCGTAACCATGCAGTTGTATGAGCCCGATGAAATTGAATCTTTAACGCTAAAGGCATAAACTTCGGAATTAGCGCCCCAAATCATCATCCCGTTCTTAAACCACTGGTACCTGTTATCCGTTCCGCCCACTTTAACCGAGAGCTTTATTACCTCTCCGGGATGAATGATCGTATCTGTATATTTACCAATGCTGTCCTGCGGCCCATAGTAGAAACTGATATTGTGGAGCCTTAATACCGGCTCAATATCCTCGAATGTAAGATGATTATCATAGGCGGTCAATGTAACAAGCGACGTGTCACCCGAAAAGTCTGGCAGTGAGTCGAGCTCATTTACTTCCAGGTAAAGATACTGCAGCTTTCTCATTTTACCCAGCGATGAGGGAATGGAGCCTGTAAGAAAATTCTGATTTAAGGACAGGTAAACCAGATTCTTCAGGTTGCCAAGTTCTTTGGGTATGCTGTCGGTTAATTGATTGTTGTTAAGATATAAATATTTAAGACTGTCCATGTTCCCTGTCTCTTTAGGAATCGCGGAAAGCCGGTTGTACTGCAGCCATAGCTCGTCAAGATTTTTAAGACCTCCGATTGAAGCCGGGAGTTCTGTAATATGGTTATTGCGGAGTGAAAGAATTTTAAGATTCTTTAAGCCTCCTATTTCCAGAGGAAGTTTTGTCAGACGGTTATTATCCAGATACAGCTCCCTTAAACTATTAAGGCTGTCAACGGATTGAGGAACACTGCTTATCAGATTACCACGCAGGTCGAGCTTTTTAAGCGACTTCATTCCCGTAATTTCAGGTGGAATTGACGTAATCTGGCACCCGTCGGCACTAAACTCCACGAGGCTGTCCATGCGGGCAATCTCCAGGGGGATTTCCGGAACGGGATTTACCCCAATACTAAGTACCCTGAGCGAACCCATGTGGCTTAGAAATAAGGGAATGCCTGGAAGAAGATTTCCTGAAATCATCAGGGCCCTGAGATGCTTAAGGTTTCCTAAGGAAGATGGCACTTCTGAAATTTGATTGTTTTCCGCCGCAAGCACTTCCAGATTCTGCAGCTTTCCCACTGAATCCGGAAGACTGGTAAGATAGTTGTCTGAAAGCTCCAGATCCTTAAGAGCCTGAAGGTCTGAGAGCTCCAAAGGAACTGACTTCAGCAGGTTGCTCCTCATGGAAAATTTTTCCAGAGCCTTAAGGCTTCTTATTTCATGGGGAATAGAAGTTATACTGTTATAATTTAAGTTGAGTTCTTTTAATTCTGTAAGGCTGCCGATTGAGGGAGGAATAGAATCCTGCAGGTTGTTTGCCAGTTCAAATGAAATCTTTTCAACACGGTTGTTTTTTACCACTATGCCATACCACTGCCCTACAGGCATATTGCTTAGCCAATTGGTATGGTTTGACCATGAGGGCCCTTTCGTTGAATTAAAAAAATCGATAAGAGCCAGTGAATCCTGCCTCGTGACCTGAGAGAATATTCTTCCGGAAGAAATAAACACTAAACAAAAAGAAATAAAAAGTAACAATTTAATAGGCTTCAAAACCGCTCCCTTCATCTAATTACACATTATCTTTACCCGGCTCAGCGTGACAGAATAGCAACCTTCAAAAAAAAAGACAGACAACTCCTGGAACAGCAGTTTGTCAGAATCGCCCTGCCTACAAACAATATACAAATTCTATTAGTTTAACTGAAACAGAGATTATAAAAAAAGAGGCCCGGTACGGGAAACACATCCCATAACGAGCCTCTATTATCCCAAAAATGTTCTAATTAGTCAACCCATTTTTATACCCTTACATAACCGCTTGCCATCGGGAACAAAGCATCACCAAAATTACAGGAAGCGGAATAAAACCGGCAGCGTCAGAAACGAGAGAGCTATTCCAAGACCTACCATAGAAGCCATAAGCTCCGGCTCCAGATCCGCTATAATTGCAAGCGCGCCTGCTGTAATCATAGGGCCCATTCCGGCCTCAAAAATTGAAACCTTTGCCGACGCCGTAAAGATCCCCAGGGCACTGCAGACTGCAAGTGCAGCCAAAGGCGCCAGGACGAGCTTAATTAAAAGCCCCCATATCATAGGACTTATCACTGAACGCGGAAGCCTGAAGGATATCTGAAGCCCCACGGCGAACATTACTACTGGCACCAGCGTTTCTGCGGCCATCTTAAGTACACTCACAGCAATCGGAGGATAAGTCCAGAACCTTAACACTAAAGCCAGTATGAGAGCAATAAAAGGGGGAAAGTAAATTACTCTTTTTACAATATCCTTAATCCCGGGCTTTTTACTGCTGCCGTAGAGCGCCAGTATTACCGAGCCGTATGTTGCAAGAGCAAGAAAGCTTCCGAACTGATCGTAGAGTATCGCATAAGGGATGTGGCTTTCTCCAAAGAAAGCTTTTATCATCGGTATTCCAAGAAATGACGTGTTCCCGAGAGGAACAACAAGAAGAAGACCTCCTGTAATGGAACGTCTCCAGCTGAAAACTTTTGATAGAAAAATTATCAGTATAACCGAAAGAAGTATCATAACCCACGGAAGCACAATTGGAATAATCAGCTCACGCGAAAACGACAGCTTCGGAATATTCAGCAAAACAAGAGCCGGAAGAGGAACGTAAATAACAAAAAGGTTCAGCACATGGGCCGCATTATCGGGAAAAAGCTTAAGCGGCCTTACAATAATGCCGAATATCAGAAGTATAAATATCAGTAGAAAATTTTCCATCGTGTTCTTAAGGTACTGAAAAAGTCTTTAAAATGTTTATTTCCTAATAATTCCGTTTAAAAAAAAGAACAGGAATCCGGCTGCTAAAAATCAGCCTGATTCCTGCCTGATAAAGTCTGTAATACAAAGAGTTTTATTTTATATAATCCAGCCAGCCGAATGTGTCAGGCTTTGTGCCGTACTGGATTCCAAGGATCTCATTAAAAAGGTTAAGCTCAAAATCGTTGGGATCATCATGATTAAATGTCATCGTCTTGTCTTTGTAGGTAAGAGAGCCTACAGAAGAGATGACCGCAGCTGTGCCGGTTCCAAATATGCCAAGGACGTTGCCCTTATCATATTCTTCAATTATTTCCTGCATGCTGATGAGCCTTTCGTTAACGTCTATTCCTTTACCCTTCAAAAGTTCAATTACAGTGGCTCTTGTAATACCGGGAAGAATACTTCCTGTCAGTTTCGGTGTGGCAATTTCGTCCTTAAATCTGACGAAAATGTTCATCGTACCTACTTCCTCGATATATTTCTGTTCAACGCCATCCATCCAAAGGACCTGCGTAAATCCTCTTTTCTGCGCTTCCTGTGTAGCCAGGAGGCTTGCAGCATAATTAGCAGGCGTCTTGCAGTCACCAAGTCCCTTTCTTACAGCCCTTACATAATCATCCTGGGCCAGAATTTTTACGGGTTTAAAGCCCTCGGGATAATAAGCTCCCACGGGTGAAAGTATTATAAGAAGTTTATAGTTTCTTGAAGGCCTGACACCCAAAAGAGGATCCGATCCATAGACAAAAGGACGAATGTAAAGTGATGTCCCCTTCTTTTCAGGTACCCACTCTTTGTCAACCTTAATGAGTTCCTTTAAGGCTTCAATCATGAATTCCTCATCGACTTCAGGTATGCAGAGCCTGCGTGCGGAATTGTTCAGACGCTTGAAATGCCTGTCGGGCCTGAAAATAGCAATTTCTCCCGAATCCGTCTTATAAGCCTTTAATCCTTCAAAAACAGCCTGCCCGTAATGAAGCACCATTGTAGCAGGGCTAAACGGCATCGGGTCATTTCCTCTGATTGTAGGATTTTGCCAGCCGTTAACTTCATCATAATCCATTTCGAATACATGATCCGTAAAAATCCGCCCAAACTCGAGTTTTTCGGGCAACTGAAGAGCAGTTTCTTGATGGTCGTTGAGCAAGAAATTGATGTTTTGCATAAAATTCACCACTTTTTATGGAATAATTATTCTGACCGGGTTATCGGCCAAAAATGCTACCTATATATTAAGCATTTTAAATGAAACTTTAAACCCCAATTTGCAGTAAATTACTGAATTTTTATCGGTTATGCAACTAATATACCATATTTTTGCTGGTTTATTCATAAAAACAGCAAATATTCTTCAGGGATAAAAATTTGGCGCATAATCCGGTTTATTTTTTTATATTGTAAAATATCCATGCAGACATTACTTTTAGTTTTAAGCATTGCCCCAATATAAATATTACAGAGACTCAATAACTCAGCACAAACATGAAATTAAATGCAGAGCAGCTTACAGTATTTTTGACCAGCATCAGCATAATGCTCCTGCTGGCAAGACTTTTGGGCGAGCTCTTCATTAAGCTAAGACAGCCTGCAATAATCGGGGAAATACTGGCGGGTATTATTCTGGGCCCCACTGTCATGGGAGCCCTCATGCCCTCCTTCTCTTCCTGGCTTTTTCCGAAAACTCCTGAAATCCAGGTAGCAATGGATGGCATATTCTCTCTTGCCGTTGTTATGCTCCTCCTGGTCTCGGGACTCGAAGTTGACCTGGCTGTAGTAGTAAGACAAAGCAAGACTGCATTCCTGACTAGTTTTATGGGAATCATTTTTCCCTTCGCACTCGGCTTCCTGCTGGCTTACACATATCCCGATTACTTTGGCATAAACGATGAAAATATGCGCATGATCTTTGCCCTCTTCATGGGCACAGCCATGTCCATTTCCGCCCTTCCCGTTATTGCCAGAACACTCATGGACCTGAACCTGATAAGAACTGAAATCGGTCTCATCATACTTGCTGCGGCAATGTTCGGCGACCTGGCAGGGTGGATCATTTTCTCTCTTATACTCAGCATGATGGGTGCAGGTAACGAAGGCTTTAGCTTTTCAGACAAGATACTTCTTATTCTTGGCTTTACACTTTTCATGCTTTTAATTGGAAGGAAAATTGTAAACAAGATATTCCCCTATATCCAGAAGTATTTTGTCCATCCCGGAGGTGTACTTAATTTCATTTTTATCGTTGGTTTTCTCTGCGCGGCTTTCACAGAGTTTATAGGTGTGCACGCAATTTTCGGAGCCTTTATTGTTGGAATTACAATTGGCGATACGGCACACTTAAGAGAAAAAACAAGAGAGATTATTCACCAGTTTGTAACAAACATCTTCGCCCCCCTCTTCTTTGTTTCAATCGGCCTCAGGGTAAACCTCCTGACTAACTTCGACCCATTGCTGGTTGCAATTATTGTGTTTATAGCATTTGTTGGAAAAGTAATCGGTTGCGGATTCGGTGCCTACTGGGGCGGTATGACAAGGCGCGACTCTCTTGTTGTAGGCTTCGGTATGAACTCCAGAGGCGCAATGGAGATAATACTGGGACTTCTGGCCCTGCAGTTCGGACTTATTCAGGATAAGGTATTTGTGGCACTTGTTATTATGGCCGTCTTCACCTCCCTCATAAGCGCGCCTGTTATGAACTACTTCCTTAAAGGCAGAAGAGAGTTTTCGTTCAGGGATATTCTAGACAAAGGGATGTTCATTATCAGTAACGCTCCCGATAAATACACTGCAATAAGGGAGATGGTATCTCTTGCGGCAAAGAAATATAATATTGACGAGGATGTTCTTTTTGATCAGGTAAAAAGCCGTGAAGAACTCATTCCAACCGGTATAGCAAACTATCTTGCAATCCCTCATGCAAAGACCAAAGTAAACCGTCCTGTTGCCGTCCTGGCATATCACAGAGAAGGTCTGGATTTTGATGCCGCCGACAGGCTCCCTGCAAAACTCATCCTTCTTCTGCTTACACCTCAGGACAAAAGCGAGCTCCAGCTGAAACTTCTTGCCGAAATTGCAAACAGATTCAAAGACAAAGAAGCCGTAGAAAAGATCATTAGCACAAATAATCCCGAGACAATTATCTCCGCACTCAAAAATTCCTGAGAGGAAATACCCGGGCAGAATGAAAATCTAGTTGAATGTCCGCCCTGACTAAAATCAATAGAGAATGGACCACCTGGCGAAAAAATGATCCATTCTCATAACTGTTATCACTTCAAAAGAGTCAGCTTTTTTGTCTGCATAAACTTCCCTGCATGCAGTGTGAAGAAGTAAATACCTGAAGAAAGACTGGAGCCGTTGAACTCTACCTGAAAGTTTCCCCCCGGCTTGTTCTCATCCATAAGAGTGGCAACCTCTTTTCCAAGCACATCATAAACTTTAATTATTACATGCTCTGCTGAAGGAATAGAAAACCTTATTGTAGTTGTCGGATTAAAGGGATTTGGATAATTCTGCATCAGGACTGCCTTATCTGGCACAACTGCACCCTGCTCTACTTCTGCCAGCACGTTTGTGAAGAAATATTCCAGTGCATTATCCAGATGAGCGCCCCAGCTGAGCCAGCTGGTTCCCTCATTCCACATTTTGAACTGGCTTTTATATCCACTACTATTTAACTTACCGCGGATGTTCTCAGACTTTTCTAATCTCCCGGCATCCATATAAAGCCTTAATACCCCGGGTAATATACCGCTGAAGTTCTCAGACATGTCCAATAATCCCGGAATGTCATACCTCCCCGCATCAATATAAAGCCTTAATGCCTTGGGAGGCCCGTACTGAAAAGCATCTGAGGTTTCAGAAGTGATATAACCTGAAAATGAGGCGGCATTGCCAAATACACCGGGATAATTATATGCAATCCACAGTGCAATATTCCCGCTGTAGAATGTTCCAATGTTTGTTCTTCTTTCCGGCCTCAGCTGTGTTCTGTACCTTTTATCAATATAGGGCATTAGTTCAGAAGCAATAAACTTTGAATATTGCATCCTTGAATCCCCGGTATATTCAAGATTACTGTTTACCGGAGGGACAAAGACTCCAATTACAGGTGGAATTATTTTGTTTGCGATCATGTAATCCAGAGAATTTATTGCTGAGCCATAGTTGATAAAACTTATCCCGTCATGAAACAGCACTACAGGGAAACTGTCAGATGGTTGCAGATTATAATCAGGAGGAGTATATATGCTTATTGTCCGCGTGTTTCCAAGCACAGAACTCGAAAATGATGTATCGCTTAATGTCCCATGCGGGATATCCTTGTAATAAAGTACTTCCGGGGGCTGAACATACCGCGGCATCCTCAGCTCTGAGTTGCTGTATTGCGGGGACACAATGTGGGGGTTAAGGGGATCTGCTATCCATTTTCCGTCAACAATGAACTTATACTCAATGCGCGCGTCAGAAGGTAAAATTTCAGTGGAATACCAGAGGTCTGTTCCGGAAATCTTATTCATTGAAACAGAAGTAGACCAGCCATTCATATCTCCCGAGATATCGGCAGAAATGGCTTTCCCCCTGTAGACAAAGCAGCAGAAAGAATCCTGCTCTACAAAAGGCATTACAGGATTTGCCGTCATGAAGCTGTCTATAAAAGCCGGTTTATCTTTCGTGGATAAACTATTCACACGGTCAAGAAAAGCCTGAAACTTTGGACCGGTGGCTTGTTTTACAAGGTTTACGCCCTTTGTAACTCCCCCGTCTTCTTTTACGAGCCAGAAATACTTGCCGGAGCGTGATTTGGTAATCCCATTATATGAGCCTGCAGAAGCCTGGTGGACTTTAATCCATGAAGTTCCTCCGTCAGAAGATCCGTAAACAATATTACCAGTCCCGCTGGCAAACCACTGGCTATCAGAACCAGCAACAAAAGCAATGCTGCCTATTCCCGGCGAGTAACTCTTCCAGGAAAGCCCATTGTCGGTTGATTTTAGAAAAATAGCCGTATCCCCGGCAATTACTCCGGTCTTTGAATTGTTGAATGCAACTGAAAATGAATTTGTCACTGGAATTTGCACCCGGGTCCAACTTCTGCCCAAATCTGCCGAATGATAAATTCGTGACGAACTGGTTCCAAAAAACAAATCATTCCCGGTTACAGAGAGTGAATTAATATACCCAATCTCAGCTCCTGTCTGAGGCAGAAACATACCCGTAGAGTCCCAGGTGGCACCGCCGTCACTTGTTTTCCAGAGGGACCATCTTCCGCCCACTGGATCTCCCAGCATAAAGCCGCCTGGAGAAGTAAGCCATATGGCATCTATAAAACCTCCCTGCTGCAAAAATACCTGTGCCCAGTTCAGTCCTCCGTCTGTTGTACGGTAGACCATTGTTGTACCGCCTTTTGCATCTTTTAATGTAGTTGTGCATACAGCCGTCTTACCATCAAGTGCAAAGATGCTGTATATATCTCCATTTACAATTTTATTGCCGTCAGCCCTTTGCCACGTTTGTCCGCCATCAGTGGTTTTTATAATTGTTCCCTTTTCACCCGCGGCCCAGCAGAGGCTATCGTTGACTGCCGAAACGCTCCAGAGCCTGACATTTACACCTGTAGTTAAATCCTTCCATTGTGCATGAAGCAGCATGCCTGAAATGAGGGCAATAAAAAATATATTAAACACTAATTTCATACTTGCCTCCTTGTATAAATATACTTTCCAAATACTTATGCTCACCTGGCACTTAGCATCTCCTTGACACGCGGGCGCATTATCGCCAGCCCTACGCTATTCTCGTTACTGTTGAGTATTTTGTCCAGGCATGCGCGTGCTTTTTCATTATCCCCCTTTTTCTGATATGCCTGCGCAGTATAATACAGGTTCTCGGGAGCAGTGGTAAAGCCGCCCGATAAATATTTGAGTGCCCCGTCATAATTTCCCTCGTTCAGGCAGAGCATACCCATTACCGTGTTGAAGTATTTGTCAATGTCTCCCCCTTTTTCATCGGCCATCGTCTTTTCGGATATTTCAAGCTGCATGCGGGCTTCTTTCAGGTTACCTTTCTTAACCATTATATAACTTTTATCCAGATTCAACCATTCGTTGCGCAGCCTCTTATCCGCTTCAGGCACCTGATAATTATTCAGGAAATCATTGGCCACATTATTTTGTTTTAGCGCCTCGTCTGTTTTACCGGTTTCAGAGAGTATAAAGGATATCCTGCTTGCTGCAGTTGAGGCCTCGAAATAATTGCTATCCGAAATTGCAAGCCGGATATACCTGTCCATAGCTTTCAGGGCATTTTCTGTATTGCCTTCATACAAATATGATATTGCTTCATTATAGAGAGCATCATACTTGTCGCTCCTTCTTTTCGAATTACTGAACAGTTTCATGTAACACTCTCTGGCTTTATCATATTCACCCATAAAAATGTAGTTATTCCCCACCCCGATTAGTGAAGAATAGAAGGCTGGATCGATTGAAAGGGCTTTCTGGTACTGCGCTATAGATTCATCATATTTACCCTGACTCAGAAGCAATTCGGCATAAGAGTCATATGGATTAGGACTATTTGGCTGAAGTTCAATATACCTTTTTAAAGCTTTTTCGGCTTCCTGATCTTTTTTCTGTTTGAAATATGCATATCCCAGGACGTTGAATGCAGGAGCAAAACCGGGGTCGAGACGCACAGACTTTTCCAGATATTCAACGGCCTTTGACATTTCACCATCAAAGTAGTACGAAGAACCAATTTCATATTGTATGCGCCTGTCATTTGGAAAAGTGGAATCGAGTTTATTCCTTAGTTGAATGTAGTCCTGCATTGGTCCAAAAATATAAGCGTTCTGATATCTGATCCACAGCGATTCGCCTTCCGAAACATTATCAGCAAGCTCCATTGCTTTCTGCTGGTGTAGCTTCGCTTTGTCAGGTTCTCCAATCTCTCTTAGCACCTTGGCTAAAAGCAGGTGTGCCAGGGCAAAGTTTTCATCCAGTGATATTGCTTTTCCGAGCACAGGGATTGCCTCTTCCAACTTTAATTCGTCAATCAGCTTTTGTGCCTCAAGATATAATTCTTTTGCTTCAATAGAACTGCTCGTAACCTGCAATTCTTTTTTCCCAATTGACTTCAGCAGCTGATCATAAGTTACTGCCGGATCCATCAGCATTTTAACCTTAAAATCCATCTTTTGAGCATTGATGTATATAGCCGGCACAAGCGCCAGTAGAAATGATAAAACAGCTAACCTTTTCATAAGAACCAACCTTTCTTTGATTTTCATTTTTCCATATAAACTAATCCTAATTTGTTACTTTATTGAATTATTAAAAAAACACACTGCCGTTAGTCAGAGACACTGGAGTTCCATATGTCTATGTGCAGCTTCCAGCTGCCATCCTCGTGTTTCCAGACTACCAGATACTTCCCTTTATCGGCTATGGTGTTTTCATCACCATTCTGCTTTGTATTAAGTATGTACTTGCCGGTTTCAATCGCAATGTTTTCCTTCAGGATTAAATATAGCGTTTCGAGCTGTACTTCTTTTATTCCCATGTTCATTGCCCCCTGCCAGAACGTCCGGATTTCTGCAGGCCCGCATATTTCATCATTATTAGGCGGCATCAGCCTGGCTGACTTTGTATATAGTCCTGCTACTTTTCCTGAATCCTGCTGCGAAAAATATTCCATGAATTTCCTGTTTTCACTCCTTATTACCATTTCTATATTCTCCATTTTTACTTCTCCCTATTTTTTACTTATGCTATAATTAGTCTATTTATAATTCAGATTGGGTCAGCACCCATCCGGTCTGTTCGGAGGCCAGGCAGTCGTTGAACATTTTTATAAATTCATCTCCTTTTTCCTTGCCGTACTCTTTTACCAATAATTTTTCTATCGAGTAGTCACCTCCCTTTACTACAGGATCCATGATGAAAACGTAAGTGTAGGTGCCGTCCTTTTCTTTTTCCGTCGGGTGCAGCACACGCGTCTGATCAAACAACTGCTGGTCAGCTTTGGATAGCCTTCTGGATGCCGGCCAGAATATCTCATGTATAAATTTTTCAAACTGCTGACGTTTGTCAGGCTTGATATGATTTAACAGAACCCATACTGTTTCATTTTCCTTTGCACGCGTTGCATTGGCAGCTTTATTTTCATTCGCTGCTCCAGGGAAAGATATTCCGGTAATTATGAATGTTACCAGTGTTCCTATTATTATTATCCGTTTCATTTGTTACTCCTTTATTTATTTGTAACTTAAATTTATAAATTGAGATTCTTTGTTTAACTCTGTTCTGCATCTACTTTTTGAGAGTTACCAGATTTCTGTTTATGTAGTTATCCATTTTGCTCTCCAGGATATCCAAAGGCATAGCCCCGTCTTTAAGAAGTTCATCATGAAATGATTTTATGTCAAAATTTCCGCCAAGCTTCTCTTTTCCCTTCGCTATTAATTCCTTTATTTTCATTTCTCCGATTTTATACGTTAAGGCCTGCCCCGGATCAGCTATATATCTTTCTACTTCTTCAATAATGTCGGTCTTTCCATAGGCACAGTTATCCAGCATATACTCTATGGCCTGTTCTCTTGTCCAGTTTCTGGTGTGAATCCCAACATCTACAACCAGCCTGATTGCCCTGAGCATCTCACTGGAAAGTTTTCCAAGGTAATCATAAGGCTCTTTATAAAGTCCCAGCTGGCTGCCAAGATCTTCGGCATACAAAGCCCACCCTTCCATATATGCACCGTAATAAGCAAAGTTTCTGAATCTTGGTAATCCTTTCTGCTCCTGGGCAATTGATATTTGAAAATGATGGCCGGGTAATGCTTCATGCAAAAATGTACACTGCATGTCATATTTGGGCCGGGTTTTCAGGTCGTAAGTATTCGCATAAAATACTCCGGGCCTTGATCCGTCCTGCGATGGATACATATAGTACGCTCCGGCTTCCGATTTTTCCTTGAATTCAGGCACTGGCCGTATTTCAAAGTCTGTCTTTGGAATCCTGCCGAAAAGTTTTGGGAGATTTACCGCAACTGTGCTTCTGATTCCTTTATATCCATTTATCAGGTCTACTCTTTTTGCGTAGTATAATTCTGGCTTGCTTCTCGCAAATTCAAAGAAACTTTTCAGGTCACCCTTATATCCCAATTTATCCTTTGCCCGGTTAATTTCTTTCATTATCCTTTCTACTTCCTTTAGACCTGTGTTATAAATCTCATCCGGATCTTTTTTTGTTGTAGTATAGGACCTGACTAAAAATTTGTACCAGTTTTTTCCATCAGGAAGATCACTCCATGATATGCTGGCCCTGCCTGCAGGCAGGTATTCTTCTCTTAAAAATGTATAGAGTTTATTGTATGTTGGATTGACTTCAGTTTTTATTGCATCGGTGTATAGCTTTCTTAGGCTTTCTTTCTCCTGAGTGGTAAATGTCTTGGGAAAATTCTGAACCGGATTATAAAACATGCTTTTTGTAATATCATCTGAAATAATATTTCCAACCACCTCAATAAGCTTCTCAACTATCACGCGGGGATAAACTACATTTTCCTTTATGCCCAGCCTCATGTTTGAAATTGCTGTATCTGTCCATAGACTGAAATCTTTTATTCTCTTCAGGAAATCATAGTAGTCTTTAACATTGTTAAATGGATGTATATCCTGCCCGCTACCCATATTAGCAAAGTCAAGCGGTTTGCCTTCCATCTGATTAAAAGGGAGTAAATATGACTTGTATGTTAATCCTTCCAGCTGTGTTTCCAGACTTTCTTTGAAAATGTCGTAACTTAACTTATCCTGTTCGGTTAAGTCACTTCGCTTTATGCCGGCAATTATGGATAGATACTTTGAATATAAATCCTTTTGTTTTGCCCGGTGAGTGGAACTGATATCGTTCTCCAGCTGATCATTATATCGGCTGTCGCCAATCTGCGAGGCAAATGTGGGGAATAATTTAAGGTAGCCTTCAAAATATTCATCAAATATATTGTGCAGCTGTTGACCTGCGGGATTTTCATCAGCTTTTATTTCAGGATAGGTGAACATCATCAATAATACAGCTATTACAATCAACGAAGAAGATATTAAATTCTTTTTCATTTTCTTATGCCTCCCTTTTTCTCATACTTAAATTGTTCTGTAACTCTCCTGTTTGATTGAAAAATAAAGACTAGCATTTCACCGGACAATCACGTAAATGCGTGGTTTCACTTAATATTTTATTACCGGATAACGTATATGCGTGATGGCATTGCAATTTTCACTTTTGTAGATTATAGTTAAAGCGGAGGGTAAATAAATGAGCATTATAAATAATTCATTCCTGGACAACAGAAAGAAAATCTGGATAATTGAGGACAATATTCTCTTCAGGGATAATCTTAAGCTTTTAATTGATTCGTCTGATGGCATATACTGCGAATGCGGCTTTTCCAACATGGAAGATGCCCTCAAAGAGCTGAAGAATACTTTTGCCCCCGACCTCTTTTTAGTCGATATAGGACTCCCTGGAATAAGCGGAATTGAAGGCATCCCTAAAATTAAGGCGCTTTCCCCCGGATCTCATATTATTATTATAACTGTCTATGACGATGACGACATGGTCTTCAAGGCCATATGCTCCGGGGCTACCGGATACCTCTTAAAAAATACAGGGGGAGAGGAAATTATTAAAGCTATTAATGACGTGTTCCTGGGCGGCTCCCCTATGAATGCCTTTATTGCAAGAAAAATACTTGAGACATTTGCCAGAATAAACGCTCCCCAGAGTGATTATGGTCTTACCGAAAGAGAAAAGCAGATTCTGGAATGCCTTGTGAAAGGTCTGACAAAGAAAAAAATCTCCGAGAAACTGTTCCTCAGTTTTCATACCGTGGATACTCACTTAAGGAGCATCTACAGTAAGCTCCACGTCAATTCAAGAAGCGATGCCGTTGTGAAAACGGTAAAGGAAAGGATTTTATAAACCCATAAAAGTATAATTATTTGCCCCTGCCTCCTCTCCACAATATTTTATCTTGCATGTTTACACCCCATTATTTTAATTGTTAAACGGATAACATATCGGATTTTCGGATTTCAGTTTTACTCTAAAAAATTGAGAGGATAAAATGGGAATCATAAAAAATTTTCTGATTGGTTCTTCCTACCTGCCGGCTCTTTTTATTATGCCCGGCACCCACACGGCACCGGATCTCATCAGAGGTACTGCTAAGTCTCACGGGACAGATTTATATTATGAAATAATAGGATATGGAAGTCCTGTGATTGCTGTTCATGGGGGACCGGGATTAAACCACCGTTATTTTCTTCCGCACCTTGAATCTATGGCAAAAAACCATAAACTCATCCTTTTTGACATGCGTGCCTGCGGAGATTCAGGAGGCGTGCTTGGCTCAACAATAACAGAAAAATTGCTGCTGGATGATTTAGATTCAATCAGGACCAGCCTTAATCTGGATAAAGTAACTCTTCTTGGCCATTCTTTTGGCGGCCTGCTTGCTGCCCATTATGCCGAAATATTCCCCGGAAAAGTAAAGGCTTTGATACTTGTCGATCCCCTTCCACCTGTTAAATCAGCTTATGACACTCTGGAATCTAATTTTAAGAAAAGACTTACAGACCGGGATAATATATATTTAGCTGAGATATCCTCATCTGAGGATTTTAAATCACATAAGGCTTCAGCCATTGAAGCCCTGGAGAAAATTATCTTCAGCACATATCTGTACGACAAAAATCTCATCAGCAAAATAGATTTATCGGGATCAGAGGCTACGGCATTTAATTTCCTGACCTATTATGCTCAGATCAACAATTCAATCGATTACGATTATATTCAGAATAACCTTTTATCAATTTCCGCCAGGACACTCATTATTCACGGAGATTATGATCCTCTGCCTTATCAGATGGTGCAACAAATGAGCGGAAAAATACCTGATTCTAAATTTGTTCTTTTTCACAACTGCGGCCATGTACCATTTGTTGAAGTACCGGAATTGTTTTCACGAAGTGTCACAGAGTTCTTAGCAGAAACGTATAAATGAAATTTTGGTTTGGAATATTGCTAATATGCTGCCTTCCCGCAGCAGCTGAAAACCTGCCTGGCAGTGAAATAATAAGTATAACTAACGGAAGATCGATTTATGTGATTGGAAAGTATACAGAAAGTTTTGTTGACAACACAAAACGCCTTACAATAAATGAGGTTACCAGTAGTAAGTACAGTAAAATGTTCAAACCTGAAAAAACTGATATCCCGAGTAAAAGAATAAGTCAGTCTGCCGTCTGGATAAGGTTTTCTGTTATAAATCTGTCCAGTGCAGATGACTGGGTCCTTGAAATAAATTATCCTCCGCTGCAAAAAATAGACTTTTATTACAAAGATTCTTCAGATGAATACCGTGTAAAAAGAATAGGAACCTATTACCACCATTCTACCTGGGAAAAAGATGAAAGAATGCCGGTGCTTAAACTTCCGGCAATGAAAAACATGTATTCAACTTTTTATCTGCGGGTAGAATCAGAAACATCTGTTGTACTGCCGATGTATATCCTTACCGAATCTGAATTTGCTGATTCCTCCAGAAATTCTTACTTTCTGCTGGGAGGATACTACGGCATTATTCTTGCAATGTTGTTATATAACTTATTCCTGTTCATATCTATTAAAGAAAGAGCGTATCTTTATTATGTATTTTATCTGCTGGGTTACGGCCTTTACCAATTTGCCATCGATGGCCTGGGCTTTCAGCTTATTTGGCCCGACAGTCCAAGGTGGAATCTCTTGTCTTTCATGTTTTTTATAGGAATATACTTTACGTTCGGAGCATTATTCACAAAAGATTTCTTAAAAATCGGTGAAAAGAACGGGCTGCTTAATCTTCTGCTGGGTTTTACTATATTCTGGGGGATCTTTATATCTGCCGTGGTCTTTCTCCTTCCATTTCCTCTTATAGACAGGCTGGCTACTTTTTACTCCTTTCTATTTGTTGGGCTGCTCTTTGGATCCGGAATTTATTCTTTAAGGAAAGGCTACAAACCCGCCAGATACTATCTATTCGCAATCACCTTTCTGCTGGCTGGCGTCCTCCTCAGGGCATTGAGAATAGTGGGTATAATTCCCATGTCCTTCAGCGCTGCATATGGCTGGCAGGTCGGATCACTTCTTGAAATGATACTGCTTTCCTTTGCGCTTGGAAATAAAGTAAAAACAGAAAGACAGGAAAAAAGAAAAGAAGTTGAAAAAGTAAGAGGTGAAATTGCGAGCGACCTCCATGACGAGATAGGCAGCAATCTTGGCAGCATCGGACTCATGCTACAGAGAACGATAAAATGCAGTGATATCCCGCCAGAGAACCGGCAGCAACTCAAAGAGGCGGCAGAAACTGTTTACAAGACCGCAGAAAGCCTTCGCGATATTGTATGGTTTATCGCACCCGAGCACGATATCGTTGAACATACGATCAATCATCTTAATTCTGTAACCGGAAAGCTGCTGCAGGGTATCGACTATGAGTTTACAGTTGATTCTTTAATTTACCAGAAGATGAATCTAAGAATTCACCGCTACCTGTATCTCATGTATAAAGAAATCCTGCACAATATTGTAAAGCACTCCGGCGCAACCGAAGTAAATATTAATTTCCGCATGGAAGATGGCTCCCTTGTCGTCTCAATCAAAGATAATGGCAAGGGCATTGAAATCGATTCATTTGAAAACGGGATGGGCCTGAAGAACCTTCAGAAAAGAGCTGTTATAATTGGAGCCGACCTGCAAATTATCGGCCGCCCCAAATCAGGCACTGAAGTCACTATAAGGCTTGGGACTAACAGAAAAGTAAACACCGGCTCAAAAAGTAAGCTAAAAATAACCGGAATATTTCAAGTAAAAATGCATGGACTTTATGCTTTATTAAGCCGAAAGCTTTGATATAATTCTATTCCCGGCATATAGTTACAGCGCCTCAACTCTTTATTCAAATCTATGTTTTGGCAGGCGAATTGGGAATGCTGACTATCCCCTTCTAATTAAAAGTCACCCTGAATGTGCTCCCTTTTCCCTTTTCACTTTCAACTTTAATTTCGGCATTATTCAGCTCACAATATTTTTTGATCAGTGCCAGACCCAGACCGTTGCCTTCATATCTTCTTGTGTATCCCATCTCCTCCTGCAAAAACGGCTTGAAGAGATTATTGAGGAATTCTTTTGATATACCAACTCCGGTGTCACATACTTCAACTGATAATCGGCCATTTTCGTTGTCATAAATTCTGACTGATACCCCGCCGGTATTTGTAAACTTCAGGGCGTTGTCAATGAGATTCGTAAATATTTGCGTAATTGTATATCCGTCGGCAATAATGATATTCCGCACGGAGTTGTTTTCAAATTTTAAGGCAAGCATTTTCTGCCTGGCAAGAGCTGTAAATTCACGGATAATAAGCCTCAGCGTCTCTTCAACATTGACTTCTGTAGGGCAAACCTCATAATTCCCCGTCTGAACAGCCGACATATTGAGAAGGAGATCAATGGTTCTTATGATTCTTTTACTCCCCCTTTCAATAATGTTGAATCCTTCCTGAATTTCGCCCTGTATTTTGTCCTCAATTTCCTGCCTTATGAGCGCATTAAAGCTCAAAATTGCATTCAGCGGAGTTCTTATTTCATGCGATATCTGCGCCAGGAACTCTGTCTTCAGCCTTTCTGAACGTTCGGCAATTTCCTTTGCTTCTTTTAACGCCTCTTCACTCAGCTTGTGTTTTACTGCAATTGCTATCTGCTCTGAAATGGCTTCAAGGATTTCTCTGTCCTCCTCTGAATATCCAGCCTCACGGCTGTAGTTCCTGAAGCACAACGCACCAAGAATCTCCCCTTTTATCTGAAGAGGCACACCCAGGAATTCCCTGCACAGGGGGGTACTTTTGCCGTCCCCATTTAGAAAGGACATTATTTCATCCTGCATCAGGTGCAGTGGCCTCTCACTCCTTATTACTTCAAGTGCCAGGGGTTTCACATCATTCAGGTTATTTAATGCCGTGCCCTGGTGGTCCTGATCACTGGAATACCGGAAGCTCACATCATCATTTTCTTTGTCATACTTTGCAATCAGAAAGCTTTCAAAGTAAATGACCTTCGACAAAAGATCATCTGCGTTCTTAAAAACAGCCTGCAGACTCTCGGCAGAGTTTACGGCTCTGGATACTGAATATAAACTGTATGCCTTCAGTTCGGCTTTCTGTCTTTTTTCCAACTCCTGGAGCTGTTGAACGTTTTTAAGGGCAAGTTCGGAAAGCTGTTTTGCAAAAAGAAAAAGGATCTGGTTGATCTCCCTGAACTTCTTTTCGCTCATCCTCGGGATTACCCTTAGTGCTTCCAGGTATTCATTTTCATCAACACCAAGAAATTCCGCATATTTCATCAGCTCTTTTTCCTCATAAGGCTCAACCAGTACCTGCCCTATTAGCCAGTTTGCAATGTGCTTGTCCCCCATCATAATGCTGGTCCCGCCATCCCAAAGACCGGCGCTTAAGCACTTCTGCACATTCGGGCAATCAGGGTTTGTCCTTCCAATAATTGAATCGGAATGGCAGCACCTCTCATTTCCCTTAGGGTTTTGTCTTACAATGGATTCGCACAAGTAGCTGAAATTGCTCGGTTTTGTTATAGGAAAACCCCTGGTATCGGTTATTATGGATGCCACTCCATGGACTGAGGCAAAGGTGTCCTGGAGCTTCTGAATTTCCACCAGGTTGAAGATTTCACTGAAATTCAGCTCGGCAGGATCCCTGTCTGAAATATCAATTTCTGAAATAATATTAAAATAACTGGAGTTCAGTTCGGATTCCACAATTCCACCTTTATATTATTTTTTAAGCCCATGCAAAAACGTGAGACAAAATTTTGTCCCTTCTTTTCTTGTTATCTCAACAGATTATCCTTTTATACAGGATCCGAAGCTAAGAGTCCGATTTCTTTTAATGTATTTCTGATCTTCTCCTTTGTCAGAGGCTTGATAATATAAGACGTGCAGCCACCGCTATAGTAGGCGTCTATAACGTCTTTGGGAGTTCCAAGCGCAGTTGTCATTACAATTTTGGCTTCATCCCTGGGAGCCACCTTGTTTTCTTTCTCAATCTCTCTTATGCATCTGAGCGCTTCGCGCCCGTCCATCTTCGGCATCATTATATCAAGACATAAAAGGTCATATGGGTTATTTTCCATCAGGGCCATCTTGAAGGCTTCAATAACTTCCTTTCCGTTTACTACAATGTCGCAGTCTCCATAGGGCGCGAGCATTGTCTTTATAACAACCCTGCTTGCAAAGTCATCTTCTGCAACCAAAATTCTCATTCATTTTCTCCTCTTTAAATCCACTGTAATTTATTCTATACTTTCCGGATGTAATTCTTGTTTTAATTACACCGGCTCATTTTTAGCCTTTTGAAGAGGCAGCCGGAAATAAAATGTACTCCCTCTTCCAGCCTCACTCTCAAACCATATTTCTCCTTTCATCCCCTGAATTATCTCTTTTGCTATGGACAGTCCCAGGCCGGTTCCGCTATAGCTTTTGGTCGATGAACTGTCAATCTGTGTAAAACTTTGGAAAACCAGGTGCTGGTCCTCTTTCCTGATACCTATCCCTGTATCTGAAACTGAAAAACAGATCCAATCAGCTGCCTCTTCCGGTCTGACCTTTAGCAGTATGGACCCCTCTTCGGTAAACTTTATTGCATTAGCCAAAAGATTTTCCAGAACCTGTTTGATCCTCAATTTATCTCCTGTCACATTATCCGGCAGAAATTCGTCCAGCCTTACGATTAATTCCAGTTTCTTATTTTTGGTCTGCAGCCTGTATTTTGAAACCGATTCTTCTATGAGGCCTAGCAGGCTGAATTCATTCATTTCAAAACTTAGCTTCCCGGCTTCGATCTTGGAGTAATCCAAAACATTGTTTAACAACTGCAGGAGTGAATAGGCTGAATCGCTTATCAAATCAAGGAGCTCCTTCTGATCCTTCTTAAGCTCTGTGTCTGATAATATTTCACTCAGACCTATTATGGCATTCATGGGAGTGCGCACTTCATGGCTCATATTTGCCAGGAAATCACTTTTTGCCTTACTGGCTTCTTCAGCTTCCTTTTTTGCGGCTGCAAGTTTTTGTTCAACCAGCACTCTGTTCGTAATATCCTGAGAGGCGCCCAGATATCCTGAATAAACACCCTCGATTTCATAGTAGGGAGATCCTATAAATAGCATCCACCTGTATTGCCCCCCGGAATTTCGCATGCGGAAGACGCATTCAATCCGGCCCATTGAGGCGATCTTCTCTTCAATTTCTTTGATGACAGTCTCCATATCATCAGGATGTATATTCGTGTACCAGCCGTGCTCTATATCCTCTTCAAGAGCTCTTCCTGTATAGTTTTGCCAGACTTTATTAAAATAGTTGAACCTCCCCATCGAATCAGTCCGCCAGATCATTACCGGAAACTCGTCAAGGAGCGTCAGATAATAGTTCCTGGACATTATGATTGAGGATTCGACTTCCTTTCGTTCTGTTATGTTTTTGAATGCAACAACACTTCCAATAATGTTATTATGAATGTCATCAATTAATGAAGTACTTTCTTCAATTAAAATTCTTTTTCCTGACTTTGATATCAGATACTTGTTTTTCAAGTATTTGCCCAGCTCGGGCTTTTCTTTTTTATATAACTCAGAAACCAGATAGTCATTCGATATCTCATCTGAGACACGGAAAATTTCACCTATTTCTTTTCCCAAAGCTTCTTCCACTCTGTATCCCGTCAGCTCCACGGCACACTTGTTCATGAGTTTTATCTTTCCATCCTGATCAAGGGCGATAATCCCTTCTGTTATGTTATTGAGCGTTACGTTTAAGAGCCTTTCACTTTCCCTGACCTTCCTGTCAGCCTTGGATTTGTAAAGCGCAATCTCAATGGCATTTTTCAGGTCCCGTGTGTCAAAAGGTTTAACCAGATACCCGAAGGGTTCAGTAGTCACGGCCCGGCTGAAAGTCTTTTCGTCGGAAAAGGCAGTGATAAAAATAACCGGGATATGATGCCGCCCGTAGATTACCTCAGAGGCATGAATCCCGTCAATTTGACCCATTAACATTATATCCATTAATATTATATCAGGCAGTAGCTTTTCAGCTTGCAAAATTGCATCCTCTCCCGTGGAAACAATTCCTGCCACGTTATATCCTAATTGAGTAACCCTGTTTTTCAGGTCTAGAGAAACTATCCTTTCATCTTCTACGATCAGTACATTTTGTTTCATATCTGCTATAGCGCTATTCTCATTAAAGTATTTTTATTTGTGCCAGGTGTCTGCTTATCTGCTCAAGAGGAAGAACTGCCTGCGCAGCATCAAGCTTTATGGCTTCATGCGGCATGCCGAAGACAACAGAAGTCTTTTCATCCTGGGCTATCGTATATGCCCCGGCCTGCCTCATCTCCAGTAATCCCTTTGCACCGTCGTCCCCCATTCCGGTCATCAGTATGCCAACGGCGTTGCTTCCAGCGTATCTAGCGGCCGAGCGGAATAATACATCGACAGACGGCCTGTGACGGCAGACCATAGGCCCTTCTTTTATTTCCACGTAATATTTGGCTCCGCTTCTCTTTAAGAGTAGATGATGATTTCCCGGAGCTATGAGTGCATGCCCCCTAAGAACGGCATCGCCGTTTTCGGCTTCCTTGACTGTAATTTTGCAAATTGAGTCGAGTCTCTTTGCAAAGGCCCTCGTAAAGCCCTCTGGCATATGCTGCACAATTACTATCCCTGGTGAATAAAGGGGAAGCTCCTCCAGAAATACTCTTAATGCCTCGGTTCCTCCGGTAGAAGCTCCCACAACAATCACCTTTTCTGTTGTCTTTATCATAGCCCTGCTGGCCGATTTCTCCAGTATGACATCGGCAGTATGCTTGGGTTCTACGGAAATAGGCCGGACGACCTTCTTAAGGCTGGCTCTGCTTGCCGCCTTTACGGCATCACAAATTCTTATTTTAGCCTCTTCAAAAAACTGCTTCGTGCCGAGCTTGGGTTTTGTAATTATTTCCACTGCTCCTAGTTCTATTGCCTTCAGGGCAGTCAAAGAACCATCCCCGGTCAGGCTCGAACAGATGACAACAGGAATCGGGTGCTGCGTCATTATCTTCTGCAGAAAGGTAAGCCCGTCCATCCCTGGCATCTCAATGTCAAGCGTGATCACCTCAGGCATCTCATCCCGCATTTTTCTCGCCGCGGCATAAGGATCTGAAGCAGTACCAATTACTTCTAGAGAATCATCGGAAGACAATATTTCACTTAAGGTTTGCCTTACCAGTGCTGAATCATCTACTATTAATACCTTTACTTTTTTCATCTGTCTGAAAACTTTGATTGTAAGTTCCGGATAATTTCTTTATGAATACTTCCTTTGTGTCCGTAAAGAGGAAAAGCTTTCTTCCCCTCGTACCGCCCGTGTCACGGCTTGTTACCTTAAGTCCTTCCTTTCTGAGCGTTGTGAGTGCTGCTTCAACATTCAGACTTCCTATATTTTCTTTTTCTGTGCTGCCATGACCTAGGACACCCGACCCGCCGAATACTTTTGCTTCCAGGTCTCTGACACAGATGCCGTAGGTCTCCATTTCCTGTACCAGCTTTACTATTGAACAGTCCACATACCTGTGGGCCTCAGTACATTTTCTGCAGTACGTGGCGTCGTAGCTGCAGCCGGGAAGAAGGCTGTGGGTTATGCCGCAAAAGAGGCTTTTCCTGCTGAAGAGAATAACTGAAATACAGGAGCCAAGCACAGTAGAAACTATTTCAGGCTTTTCGGAGATGTAGTACTCTCCGGCATTCAGAAAAATCACTGGCACCCCGTCCCTTCTTAGTAGCATTTATATTTTCCTGTAAATGCTTGGAGCCACCTGTACGAGAGGAAGATTCATATTAAAAAGAGATTCCGAGTGCCCGATGAAAAGGAATCCTCCTTTCAGAAGTCTCCTGGTAATCTTTTCTATTATGGCTTCCTGTGTCTTACGGTCAAAATAAATAATTACATTCCTGCAGAATACCGCGTGGAACAGTTCTTTTATCTCATAATCATCATGCATGAAATTTATTCTTCTGAATTCAACCAGACGCCGCAGCTCGGGTACAACGCGCACAAGTTTTCTTTCCCTGTCACGGCTTTTTAAGAGATACCTCCTTTTGAACTCCATCGGAACCGGTTCAACTCTTTCTTCCTCGTAGACCGCCAGTTGTGCCTTCTTCAAAACCTCTGTGGAAACATCACTTGCAAATAT
>JBLMYS010000099.1:0-6994 GCA_050258415.1 Acidobacteriota bacterium
AGACCGATCCTTTAGTCAGGGTATGCCTGGACCATATGAATACACAGCAGCAGCGGAGCCTGGAAGAGGACCTGAAGCTGGCCATGAAAATTCAAAGAAAGCTCCTGCCTCCGCTCGATATCAAGGTGCCGGGATGGGATATTTCATATCACTATGAACCATCCGGTTTTGTCAGCGGGGATTATTGCGATATAATAACTCCGGAAGAAGACCAGGACCATCATTATCTCATTATGGGAGACGTTTCAGGCAAGGGCGTTGCTGCCTCGATGCTGATGACCCACCTGCATGCGATGTTCCACAGTCTTATACCCCTTAAGCTCAAGTCGGACGAGATAATGGGCAGAGTAAACAGGCAGCTGTGTGAAAGTACGGCTTCATCTCAGTTTGCAACTCTGATTCTTGCAGACGCCTTTGATGACGGTAAGGTTGAAATTACAAACGCCGGGCACTGCCCTCCCCTTTTATTCAGCAACGGGAATTATAAAGAGCTCCCGACTAATGGAATCCCTATGGGCATTATGTGCGGAGCGGCATACGAAAGCAGCCTTGCTGAAATGAAACAAGGGGATGTACTCTTTATTTATACCGACGGGCTTAGCGAAGCGGCTAAAGAAGAAGAGCAGTTTGAAACAGACAGGATTTTGAGGCTCCGGAAAAAATTTAATGATATGACCAGCAGACAGATTGTCGAAGCTGTGAAAACGGAACTTAACAGTTTCCTCGACGGAACTCCCAAGACCGATGATCTCACAATAATGGTGCTAAAGAAAATGTGAAAATGCGACTCAATAAATGACTTATAAATCATATAAAAAACCTGTTTAATATATTAATAAGCAAAATGGCATTTTGCGGCTTTCTAAAGTGTACAGATTTAATTTGCGCATATAAGATATTAACCGCTACAGCAGCAGGTGTTAAATTTTTTTGAAAGAAATATTATATGATTAACATTTTACTGGCAACAAGCTCTGAAATTGTAAAGAAAGGATTCGTTAGCCTGCTTCATAATGAAAACGACATGAATATCAACCGTATTGCTACAACAGATATTGAAATGTTTGACCTGGTGCTTAGAGATAACTTTGATGTGGTAATAATGGATGTGGATTTAATAGGCAGGGGCCCGATTGAAACTCTTGATGACCTGCGTACAATTGCACCTTTTACCCCGGTTATTGTGCTCAGTTCGGTATCTGATGATTCATATCTCTGGAATATTTTCAAGGCCGGAGCAACCGGATATTTGAAAAAAGATGCCGAACCCCAGGAGTTTAGAAATACAATAAGACGCGTTTCGGCTATGAGGCCGAGTGAGTAGAAAATTGTCACCTTTTGTCGAAGATAAATTATTTTAAGCCTGCCCGACTTGGCAGGCTTTTTTCTTAATTCAAAGCTTTTTAGGTTTTATGGATAACAAAGAAAAAGATTTTTACCTCAAGTTAAGAGGCCAGATAAAAGACTGGTTTGACAACAAGGCGGGAGGAAACCAGAAATGGAGCGAGTTTATACTTCTTGCACCCGATCTGTTTCACCTCCTCTATAAGGTTATACGCGATCCGGAGGTCCCGATGAAAAGCAAATTAAAAATCGGCGCAGCAATTGCATATTTCATCGCTCCAATCGATCTGATACCAGAGGCACTGTTAGGGCCGATCGGTTATCTGGACGATATTACCGTGGCAGCATACGCACTAAACCAGCTGGTAGGAGATTTAAATCCGGAAATTATCAGAAGGCACTGGGCTGGCGACCAGGATATACTCAGGCTCATTAAGACCATTATAGTAAATGCCGACCTGATGCTTGGGAAAGGGATTTTTAGAAAAATCAAAAAGCTTTTCGGTAAAAAGTAGTTTTCTTTTCTCAATTCAAGTATATTTAAATATTCTTTAATTGAGGGCTGTTTATATGGAATCAAAACTCTTTTCCCCTTTAAAGATCAGGGACCTGGTCTTCAAAAACCGTATATTTGTTTCCCCAATGTGCCAATACTCTAGCACGGACGGGCTTGCAAACACCTGGCATCTGGTTCATCTGGGAAGCAGGGCTGTCGGAGGTTCGGCTCTGGTGATCTCTGAGGCAACCGCGGTTAGCCCCGTTGGCAGGATCTCTCCGGAGGACGTTGGGATCTGGTCGGAAAAACACGCCGAAGCCTTCAGGCCCGTTACAGATTTCATTAAAAGCCAGGATTCTATCCCTGGGATACAGATAGCTCATGCCGGAAGAAAAGCTTCAACTCTGTCCCCTTTCGAGGGCAATGGACCGCTTGAACAGGGCTGGCAGACACTTGCACCAAGCGCAATTCCTTTTGATGCAAACTACCCCGCGCCCAAAGAAATGGACCATAACGATATTGAAACGGTTCTCTTGCAATTCATTGATGCGGCAAAACTTAGCCTAAAGGCAGGTTTTGAAGTTGCCGAACTCCATTTTGCGCACGGATACCTGCTACATGAATTTTTGTCTCCTCTAAGCAACAAAAGATCGGACGAATTTGGAGGAAGCCTTGAGAACAGGATGAGGTTTCCTTTGATGATTGCAAAAGAGATAAGAAACCTATGGCCTGAAGATAAACCGCTATTCGTCAGAATTTCTGCAACCGACTGGACTGAAGGGGGCTGGGATTTGCCACAGTCCATTGAATTCGCAAGGAAACTTAAAGAGATAGGAATAGATTTAATAGATTGCTCCACCGGAGCAATTATTCCTCATGTTAAAATTCCCGCTGGCCCTGGATACCAGGTTCCCTTTGCAGAGGCAATTAAAAAAGAAACCGGCATTCTGACCGGCGCCGTTGGTATGATTACCGACCCCGTGCAGGCAGAAGAAATTATTTCCTCAGGAAAGGCCGATGCAGTTATTATTGCCCGTGAACTGCTTAGAAACCCGTACTGGCCTCTTCATGCGGCCTCAAAGCTGGGCGTAGAAATCCCATGGCCTAAACAGTACGAAAGAGCCAGATTTTCAACAAGAAAAAGATAACTGCTACAAACGGATTATTGAGAATTTGAAAGAATATATATTAAAACCGATCGGGGTTGTTCATTCAGAAAAAAAGTACCGCTACGAAACTCCGCGTCAGGGCGTTCTTGCCGATGATGCTCTGTCGGTAATTGAACTTGAGCCTCATCTTAATTTTGAACAGGCATTAAAGGACCTCGATGGTTTCGACAGAATCTGGGTGATCTACTTATTCCACCTGAATCCGAACTGGAAACCACTTATACAGCCGCCAAGGCATTCAAGGAAAAAAATCGGCGTTTTTGCCACACGTTCTCCGCACAGGCCTAATCCAATCGGGATCAGCTGCGTGAGACTCATAAAAGTTGAAGGCTTAAAGGTATATATCACTAATTCGGATATTTTAGACGGTTCGCCTGTCCTGGATATTAAACCGTATCTTCCCTATTCCGATTCATTCCCGGAAAGCAAAACCGGATGGGTTAAATCAGGGCTTGAAGAAATGTACACCGTTACATATTCTGATCTTGCAGACAGGCAGATGGCATGGCTGAAGGAGAATTCAGGAACAAACCTCTCGGGCTTTTCAAGGCTGCAGCTTGAATTCAAGCCTTCCGACAACTCCAGAAAAAGAATCCGCCAGATTTCACTTTCAGACTCTGGCGGCAGCTATGAGCTTGCCTACCGTACCTGGAGAATAAATTATGAGGTAAATGGAAAAGACAAGCACGTATTAATTAAAAACATAGCTTCAGGCTACAGGCCTGAGGAGCTTCATGACCCGGAGTCTGATCCTTACGGGGATAAGGAACTCCACAGGAGATTTAATTCAGAGAATTTTAACAAAACAGACAAATAAAATGAGAATTGGCATAATAGGACTCGGCAATATTGCACAAAAAGCATATCTGCCAGTTATACTTAACAATAAGGATGTTACACCCGTACTCTGTACACGTAACGCTTTAACACTACAAACCCTGGCCCAAAAGTACCGTGTCTCTAAAGTAACTCAGTCTCTTGATGAACTTACGGAAATGGGAATTGAGGCTGCATTTATCCATTCCTCAACAGAATCTCACGTTCCGATTGCTGAAAAGTTGCTGCAGAGTAATATTCCGGTCTTTGTAGATAAGCCTTTTAGCTATAACTATGCCGAGGCAGAAAGGCTCGTTGAACTCTCAGAGAAAAAAGGCGTGGTATTGTTTACAGGATTTAACAGGCGTTTTGCTCCCATGTATTCTTCCCTTAAAGACAATACGTCTTCCGGAATTACTATTATGCAGAAAAACCGTACGTCGCTACCCGGGAAGGTCAGGAGCTTTATTTTCGACGATTTTATTCATGTAGTTGATACAATCAGATTTTTAAGTCCTGAACTTTCACGCGAAATATCCGTAAATCATTACAAAAAAGATGGAGAACTACTTCATGTAACAGTTCAGTTCTCATCTGAAAATTATACGGCATTTGCCATTATGAACCGCAATAACGGTATTTCTGAAGAAGTGCTTGAAGTAATGAAAGATGGCGAAAAGCACGTAATAAAGGATTTGAATTCAAAGACACTTTTTATAAATAATGAAGAAAAGGTAATTAAATTCAACGACTGGGATACTGTTTTACACAGAAGGGGTTTTGAGGAGATGATAAGGCATTTTCTGCAGGTGGTGCAGAATAAGGAGTTCTCACGGGTGCCTGCCCGCGACGCCCTCTTGACGCACTGGTATTGCGAAGAGATCGTCCGGAATATTGAAGGCTGAAGACTTTTTGAAACAATTTGCGAGGGAAGCATTAATAATTCACTTGCAATTATTAGCCCGGGAAATATTTTATAATATATGAACAGTTATTGTTTATATACTCAAAGACATAAAGAAAAGGTATACTATGACACGACAGGTAGTTCCGGAGAATGAATGGATCGTCTTTTTTCATAACTTCACAAAGTCTAACAGAGACAAGATAGTTTCAGTTGAAGTTTACAACGATCAAAAGGAAAAAATTGACGAGGTGACAAATCTTCCCTTAAAGGAGGTTAATATTTCAAATACTGACAAGGAGAATTCCATAGCGCAGGTAATAGCAGGTCTTACCTCCTCTATATCTCATTTTATAGACAAGACCAGAGAAATTGTACTGGAAAAAACCGACAACGGCAACCCAAAGACACTCTATATCAACTCCGAAACCGGGAGAGGAGCTGTCATCCATTTTCACTCGATGGGAGAGTAAAAGTGCCTCCGGTTAAAACCGGAGGTCTTATCCCGTTTTGCTTGAATTCACGCCATTTTGCAAAATATTACTCCAAATCTCATTTTTATTTAAACTATTATAACCTGAAGCTCTCCAGCAAGGTTTATTCACTTGACATTACTTTCATCAAATAGTATTTTTGGGGAAAAATTTATAAAATACTATGCTTACCGAATTTGGCAAAATCTTTATCTTTTTATTGCTGGCTATATTTTTTGTTATAGTAGCCGTACTGTTTTCTAAATTTATTCGCCCATCCAGGCCCACAAAGGAAAAGCTCCTGACATATGAATGCGGAGAAAATCCTGAAGGTTCTCCATGGATTAAATTTAATATCAGGTTCTATGTAGTAGCCCTGATATTTTTAATTTTTGACGTGGAAGTTGTTCTTCTCTTCCCCTGGGCTCTGTCTTATAAGGAATTCGGTCTTCCGGGTTTCCTCGTGGGCGCAATATTCTTAATAGTGCTTGGTCTGGGTATGGCCTACGAATGGCGCAAAGGTGATCTTGAATGGGCTCGTCCTGTCATACAGCCTCCCGTAGTGAAGAAGCAAACCTATAGCAAAGACGGCCTCCTGGTTACAGAAGAAAAAACAGAAATTTCTGCTGTATTTCAGGATCAGGTCTAGCAGCTAATACTATTATTTGGAAAATATTATAAAAAGAATAAAATCATGAAAAGTTTATTAGATCAGGAATTTTCAGACAGTAACATTGTCATAACAAAGACAGAGGATTTGTTAAACTGGGCTCGTTTATCGTCTGTCTGGCAGCTTGGGTTTGGTCTTGCCTGCTGCGCAATCGAAATGATGGCTACATCGGCCTCCCATTATGATTTCGACAGGTTTGGAGTTATTCCCAGGGCAACACCCCGTCAGGCCGATGCAATAATCATTTCAGGCACTGTTACCTTGAAGATGGCCACACGTATTAAGCGTCTTTACGAACAGATGCCCGATCCCAAATATATAATTTCAATGGGAAGCTGCTCGAACAGCGGCGGACCGTACTGGGAACACGGCTATCATGTATTAAAAGGAATTGACAGGGTCATTCCGGTAGACGTTTACGTTCCCGGTTGTCCTCCCAGGCCTGAGGCTTTGTTAGAAGGTCTGTTAAAATTACAGGAAAAAATCAGAAACGAATCACTGGTTAAGAAAACCGCATGAAAACTAGAGAAGAAATTTTTAATATCCTGAAACAGGAATTTCCAGAGGATGTTTTTGAACTCCTCAACCAGCCCAATGAACCGATAATTATGGTTGACCCGAAAGCAGTTCATAGAATATGCTTTTATTTAAGGGATACCGAAGGGCTGAAGTTCGACTCTTTGATGGTCCTTTCGGGCGCTGACGATGCAAACGGAGAAAAGGTGACTGATGCAGACGGTTCAGTTACAATCAACGGCGGCACTCTTAGCGTTTACTATCACCTGGAATCAATAGAGCTCGGGCAGAAAGTGACTTTGAAGGCTGCAACTCCAAGGGAAAACCCTGAAGTTGAAAGCGTTGAAAGCGTCTGGAAATGTGCCGACTGGCATGAAAGAGAAGCCTACGATATGTTCGGCATCAAGTTCCTGCACCACCCGGATCTCAGAAGAATCTTAATGCCATATGACTGGGATGCAGGATATCCGCTCAGAAAAGATTACAAGAATCCGGAATTCTATCAGGGCATGAAGGTTCCCTACTGATTTAATCCGGCATAAAATAAAACAAATTCCGGTAAAAACTATTGATAATGATTTAGCGAATAAAAAATGGCATTAAAAA
>JBLMYS010000100.1:0-55873 GCA_050258415.1 Acidobacteriota bacterium
TATACTGTAGTTATTGCTACTATAGGTACATCCACCTTTGGTATCAGGTCATAATTAAGCTTTGAGTAGCAAAGCAGACCAAGCAAAGAAAGAGCAGTAAATACAATAACTACCAGTGTAGATCTTTTTATAGCTAATTCAGTTATAGTCATGTCTGTCTTTAATTATTATTGATAATTTTAATTGGTTTGTTGTCTGTCAGGTTTACCTGGCCGCTTACGATAACTTTGTCGCCTTCCGAAAGTCCTGAAACAACTTCCAGGGATTCATTGCTCTGGCGCCCGATGGTGATACTCTTTAAGAGTGCTTTGCCGTTATCTGAAACAAAAACTTTTGCATCCTTGATGCTTCCCTGGAGGGCTTCACGAGGTATAAAAAGCCCTGTTCCTGCCTGGGCTACGGAAATCTCGATGTTGACAAATGTACCGGCCTTTAACGGGTTCTTCTGGCTGTTTGCCACTTCAATTTCAACCGGGAAGTTGTGTGCGTTGTCTCCCTGGGGACTGACAAAGCTGATTTTCCCCTCGAAGGTTACGCCGGGATAAATATCCGTTGTTATTTTAACGCGGTCTCCCGTATGGAGGTAGTAAACATTTGTTTCTGAAACGTTTACTTTTACTTTCAGTTTTGAAATATCCATTATGGTTGCAATCGGGTTACCTACGTTTACAAATGTCCCTTCTTCAACCATTTTTTTTGTAACTACTCCGCTTATAGGGGCGGATATCTGTGTGTAGGCAAGCTGCTTTTCAGCCTGTTCCATCTGGTTTTTTGCGGCTTCATAGCCGATGCGTGCATTGTCGTATACCTGTTCCGATGAAACACCCTTATTGTACAGGTTTTCTATGCGTGTGAGGTCTTTCTTTAATCTTTCAGCTTCAATCCTTGCAGTTTCATATGTGAGTCTTTTTATCTTGTCGTCAATAGTGGCTATGACGGCTCCTTTATTGAAGTGCTGGCCCAGTTCGAACTTGCGTGAAGTGATCTTGCCGGAAGTTTCTGAGGCAATGTCAACTTCTTTATAAGGATATAAAGTGCCCGTAAGATTCAGGGTAAAAGAAGAAGATTTCCTCTCTACACCGGCAGTAGTTACGGAAACCTGCTCGGTGGTAAGGTTCTGTTTTTGTGATACTATTTTCTCTCTGTTTGTTTTTAATCTTGCAGCGGCAAGAATTACTATCAGAAGGACTATTATTATAGATATTGTTTTTTTCATGTTTCGTCACTTAAGATTATTGGATAAAATTGGTATGGTCCTGTTTTTGTGAAATAATTAAATGCTGTTTATATATCTTTCTACCATTCTTACATAAAGGCCGTGGAAGTCTTTTAGCTGCGGGTGGCCCTTATCTGATCTCAGATTAAAGGATATGGCCCCATGGCAGAGGCATAAAAATGCGAAAATAAGCTCCCAGACCGTCTTTTCATCTTTGCCTGAGATCTTTGTCATCGTGCTTTTCATCAGCTCCATAATTGACCTCATGGTCTCGTTTGGCGCGGGACGCTCAAGGTGGAACATCAGCTGAAAGAGTTCTTTATGCTCAAGGGCAAAATCAAGGAAAATCAGCGAGATTTTTGTCATCAGACGCTTAGGGTCCGTTTCCGTCTGGCTCGCCTCTGTAAACTGCTTCCTGATTATTTCAAAGCCCGAGTAAACCAGCCCCTTTAAGAGATCCTCCTTATTTTCAAAGTACTCGTAGACAATGGGAGGGGTATATTCCACTTTATCTGCAATTCTGCGTATGGTTACTGCCTGCCAGCCTTCCTTTGCTGCAATTTCCCTCGCGGCATCAAGAATTTTCGAGCGGGTTTCTTCCTTTTCCCTCTGTCTCCTTTCGATATGGCTCATTTTAACCCTGTAATAATTTCTAACAATGTTAGGCGTAAACTTACTAAAAAGTTGCCACGCCAGTCAACACTCTATGCTAAAAAAGAAAAATAAATCGTCCGGAGACACGCTAAGCCGCGGCATCTTAGAAAATAAAAAGCCCGGAAATTAACTTTCCCGGGCTTTAACTTAAGAGAATTTACAAAAATGTTTTTCTAGGCAACAGATGCTTCGGGTTCGTTTTCCCAGCCTTCAGCCTCGCTGAAGACCACTGTAAAGGTGCTCCCTACACCTTTTGTGCTTTTAACCAGAATTTCAGCGTTGTTGAACTCGCAATATTTCTTTACAAGTGCCAGGCCAAGACCGTTCCCCTCAAATTTGCGCCTGTAGCCCTGCTCTTCCTGAGAAAACGGCATAAATAACTTCTTCTGATAATCCTCAGACATCCCGATGCCTGTGTCGCTTACGTCAATGCAGATTTTTTCTGTCTCAGTCCTGTAAACCTTAAGACTAATTTCGCCTGAATTTGTATACTTGATGGCGTTGTGTAACAGGTTTGCCAGAATCTGATTTATTGTATATAGGTCACCGTTTATGACCGGATTCTCAGCGGCATTCTCGATGCTAAGCTTCAGGTTCTTTACATCCGCCATTGAGGAAAATTCATTTTTTATATTATGTATGACATCTTTTTCCAGATCTATCTCCTGATAATTGCATTCAAAACGACCGGTCTGGATTTCTGACATATTTAATATCATGTCAATTGTCCTGATCATTCTTCTGGAACTGCTGTCAATTGCTCTGAAACTGAACTCCATGTCCTCGCTCAGAGGTTTTGTAACCTCTTCTTTAATCAGAGATATGTAATTTAGTATGGTGTTTATGGGTGTTCTTATTTCATGCGACATCTGCGCCAGGAATTCAGTCTTCAGCCTGTCGGATTCCTCTGCCTTTTCTTTTGCAACCCTCAGTTCCTCTTTAACTTTTTTTATCTTTACAATTTCATCTTTCAGCCTTTCATTCGCATCTGCCAGATCGAGTGTCCTGTCTGTTACAAGGTCTTCAAGGTTATTCTTTATTTTCCTGAGCTCTTCCTCAATTCTGCCTCTTTCAGCTATTTCATCCATTAGCTCTTCTTTCTGCGTGAAGAATTTTATCATAAGCGAGGAAAGCTTCCCGAACTCATCCTTCTTATTCTGAAGCGTTGAGATAAAATCGGGATTTTCCAGCTGCAGGCTGTGGGAGATTTGCCTTAGGGGATTGCTGACCGTAACAAGAAGAAAAACAGATGAAAAAACCATTACAAGCCCGATAAATATAATAATTGAGACAAATTGAAAGTTTGATGAGGCCTCAACTTTATTGATCATTGAAAATATCCTAACAGACCTTATTGTTCCGGCAAGCTTCCTGTCCCATGTATATAATTCTATATGATTCATGATTGTTGAATCATTGCTGCTTTCATAGAGCGGGGAGCCCGGAAGAAGACTTGTTTTTGAGGAAGTCAGCAGGTCTAACTCATTCAGGTAAGACCTCGAGAGTAATCTTCCCGTAAATAAGTAGCCCGATGGGGAGAGTTGCCTTACCGTATCTCTTGAAGGCTGAACCGGTGCGCAGAAGACTTCCATAACTCCATTCGAAACCGGCAGGAAGAAATGACTGAATTTTTCCCTGTATACCAGATCTGCAAACCTGGGGTTCTTAACGGGCAGCTCAATTTCAGAATCGGGCATATTCCGTCCTTTCGAATAGACCAGGGACAGTTCAGGAGAATATATCCAGATGTAATTTGCATTAAAAGTGCTGAGCCCGGGATCAATATTTTCCTCAGCCCACTTTTTATCTGGAGTTTTCATGAAATGGACCATTTCATCCCAAAGGGAATAATCCCGGGCCAGAGCCTCCAGATTTTTCCCCGTCATATTAAAAGAAGCATTTAAGAGCTTGGCCTGCTCTTTTTTCTGCTCATTCAGGAGCCCTTTAATCTTATCATTTTCGGAAAGTCTGAACAGAACGATGCCTGTAGAAAATATCACTCCAATACCAAGCATCAGCAAAAACATTTTTATCTGAATACTTCCTTTCAATTTTCCCCCAAATAGAACTAGACTAAATACAGATCTCAGTGAATTAAATATTGCCGAGGGGGCAATATACCATATTGGAATTTGTTTGCCTCCTTAAGAAAATTGGGCCCCTGTGCCAAAATGTTAAATTCCGTGCCGTTTAGACATCTGAGGTTGGCAAAAAGTTTAGTGAGATCAGAAGAATTATCAAATTTTTATGAAAATTTTTATACCGGTATCATATCTCTTTGGAAATGTTCACATTAAAGCAGTCCCAGGCTCATTCCATACTGAATGGCCATACGGGTGTTTTCGGTATTTGTCTTTTCAAGAATATTTCTGCGGTGGTTGTTTACTGTGTTTACGCTTAAGAACAGTTCATCGGCAATCTTTTTACTGGGTAAACCCCTGGCAAGCAGCCCCAGTATCTCAATTTCCCTTTTTGTCAGGTTCTGTTTTTTATCCTCTTTCCTGTCGTCAGGAAAATGATACAGACTTCCGGTTTTTATATTCACAATCTTTCTCTGAGCCTTTGTAAATTCACTCTGCCCCGGAATAAGATCATATAAAACCAGCATGAGCCACAGATTCCCTTTTTTATCAAGTTCCAGCGGCACCATCTGCTTAACAGCCCTGAGATAATTTCCCTTTAGGTCCTTCATCCTGAAGTCATTTATGACCTTATAACTTTTTCTGTCCGCCGGATCGAGATTTAATACAAATTCGGTAAACAAATAATGCGTTTCGTGAAGAAAATCCACGTCATCAGGATGGATCAGGCTGTAGAAAATCTGCGGCCCCTTTTTCATCATTTCATCCAGGTCAACACCCAGCAGGTGAAGGAACTTTGTCTGGGCAAAGACATACCTGCGTTTATAGATGTCGAAAACAGAAAGTGAGCTGCCTTCAACTGTAGCCAGCTGCATTAAAAAGCCTATATGCATATCCAGCTGGGAATAATCGATAAATTTCTCGTCAAATTCCTGAAGAGAGAACAATTCATTAAGTTTTTGAATGTGATGTTCCGGATTCATAAAAATGATCATTAATGACTATTTCCCGGCTTCTGCCGGATGATTAAATTTCCTGTGTAAAGATAATGGAATATTAAAAAAGAAAAAACAAAACAATTTGAGGCATTTTTGGAGGACAAAATGAAAAACTTAAAACTCTCATTATGCGTATTAATAGTGCTTTTAACTTCAGCAGGCCTTAAGGCTCAGGCAGCAGCAGTGACAGATACCTCGTGTTATAAACATTCAATTGAATTCTCGCCAATGAGTCCGTTTATAAATATTTATGGAATCCAGTACGGATATTCATTTGACGAAAAGAATGACCTTATACTTGGTCTTGCTTATATGTCAATTCCACATGAAAATGTTGGAAGGACGCATGCATCAAATCTGATTGTCGGGTACAGGCGGAATTTTGGCAGCGGGTGGCATGCAGAATATTCTTTATACCCTACATACGATAATTATTTTGAAACAAACGAGAAGAAATACTATAACAGTTTTGACCTGTGGAATGAGTTCAGGTTTGGTTATCAATACGATTTTAATATATCTCAAATCCCTGTTTTCGTTAAAGCGCAGATCCCATTCGGCTTCGCGCTCTATGCTCAGAACAAGCCCAAAAGTTTTCGGGACATGGAAAAAAAGGGGGATAACAGATTCTTTTACAAGGCCGTTTTGGTTTATTTCGGAATAAGGTTCTAAACTAATAAATGCAAGGAACTTTCATAAGGGAGCAGTTTGTTGATTTTATTATAAGGAATTTGGCTTTATGGCAATTTCAACCAGGCTTACCAGACAATTGAAAATATCTCACCCGGTCATACAGGCTCCTATGGCCGGAGGAGGGGATACGCCAGAACTTGTTTCCGCGGTAAGTAATGCCGGGGGACTTGGCTTCATCGGTGCGGCGTACCTGAATCCTTTGCAGATAATGGAGTCATCCAATATAGTCCGAAATAAAACAAACCGCCCCTTCGGCATTAACCTCTTTGCCCCTTCTGCTTTCTCATCACCAGGAGAAAGCCATGGGGAAGAGATGCTAAATCACCTTAAATCCTACTATTCAGAACTTGGGCTGCCAGAGCCTGAAATGCCACTGGATATTAAAGACTCTTTTTATGAACAGCTCCATGCTGCTGTAGAAACCGGTGCATCTTCTTTCAGCTTTACTTTTGGAATTATACCGCCTGATGCCGTAAGCCTGATAAAAAAACACGGTATGTTTCTTCTTGGCACGGCTACAACGGTTAGGGAGGCTGTGGAACTTGAAAAAGCGGGCGTTGATGCCATTATAGCCCAGGGCAGCGAGGCGGGAGGCCACAGGGGCTCATTCCTCCAGGATTTCGAGGTCAGCTTGATAGGCACAATGGCTCTTGTTCCACAGATCGTGGACGCTGTAAAAATACCAGTAGTAGCCTCAGGAGGAATAATGGACGGACGAGGCGTTGCCGCAGCACTGGCCCTGGGAGCCTCTGCCGTACAGATGGGAACTGCATTCCTTACCTGCACTGAGGCGGGAATTCCGGAGGTATATAAAGAGGCGATACTATCCTCCAAAGAAGACCAGACAAAAATAACACGCGCATTTTCCGGCCGGCCCGCCCGCGGGATCATAAACCGCTTTATGAGGGAAATTGAGGCTTCCATGGACACTCCAATTCCACCTTTCCCTCTGCAGAACTTTCTTACCCGGCCGCTTAGAAACGCTGCGGCAAAAAAGCAGATTTCCGAATTCCTCTCCCTCTGGGCCGGACAGGCACTCAGGCTCTCCCGCAGGACCTCTGCAGGTGAACTGATTTTAAGGCTTGTAAAGGAAACTATGGACGTGATCTCTAAACTGGGTGAAGAAAAAAGTATGGAGAGAAAAAAGTAAAGTAATTGACCAAAAAAAATGCCCGGGGAGCAAGGCTCCCGGGCATTTTGGGTAAGGCAAAATCTTTATTTTAATAAGGTAAGTTTTTTGCTCTCTCTAAATCCCCCTGCCTGAATTGTATATATATACATTCCGCTCGGAAGAATGGACGCGTTAAACTCTGCCGAATGACTTCCTGCCTGCTTTATCCCGTTTACAACCGTTGCCACTTCACATCCCAGGAGATTATAAATTTTAAGGCTTACAAATTCCTGCCTGGGAATTGCATAGCTGATTTTAGTTGTAGGGTTAAAGGGATTAGGATAATTCTGCGAAAGTGAATATGAACGAACAATCCCATTATCCACAACATCTTCTACACCGGACTGGGGTTCAGTATAGACTAATAACCCCTTATTAAATGTCCCGATCCATTGTGAGTTATTTTGATCAGAAACAATCGAAGTAATATTACTGCCCGTAATAGACGGGTTGAGTGTATCTATGCAGCTCCAGTCAGAAGCATTAATTTTGGTCAGGCAGGTCTCAGTCCCTATCCATTTCTGGTTTCGTTTGTCTACATGAATCGCGTGAATATAGTTGCTCTTCAGCTCAGAGTTTGAAGTATTGTAAACATCGCAGTTCAAACCGTCATGGCGTACAAGTCCCTGGCCTTTTGTTCCAACCCACATGATCCCATTTTTGTCGAAGCTGACCGACTGAACGTTGTTTCCCGGAAGGGGAGAGTTGTCCTTGTTGAAGACTATCCAGTTGTTCCCGTCAAAAGCTGCAAGGCCGTTATCGGTGCCGAAGAATTTAACATCCTGACTGTTTACAGCAATGCAGTTTATGTGGTTGCTGGGAAGAAGTGAATTGCTGGTGTTGTAAAATGTCCAGTTCTTGTTGTCAAACTTTCCAACACCGCCATACACCATTCCCGCCCATTTGTTACCCTTATTATCAATTGCAACAGAGGTGACAGTCCTGTAGGGCAAGGGGGACTTTATACTATCATATATAGCCCAGTCTTTCCCGTCAAACCTTACGAGACCAAGGCAATAAGTGGCTATCCAGACTATATTCTGTCCCTCAATTGCAACCCCATAAGGATGAGGGCAGGTAAGAGCAGAGTTTGTTTTATCAAAGACACTCCAGTCATTCCCGTCAATTTTCACGAGCCCTTTTTCGGCTGCAATCCATTTAACCCCGAAAGAATCTATGGCGATACCATTTATCTGGTTGCTTGGAAGCTTCGAATTTGTGCTGTTGAATGTAACCCATTCCTTAGTCTGAGAAAAAGCATATGAGGTGACAAATAATAATAAGCAAAAGCATAATTTCTTCATATCGTACTCTCCTGTTATAATTGTTATTTAAGCATCATCATCTTTATAATCCTTTCTGTTACTTTTCCATTTATTGTTATAGCTTCCATTTTGCATATATAAGTGCCGCTTGCAGCCTGAATATTGTTGAAGTCTTTTCCATCCCAGACTATATTCTGGTGTCCTGATGCCTGGGAGTTAAAGGTAAAGCTCTTTACGGCTACCCCCAGCATGTTAAAGATCGTAAGCCTGACGTCCGCCATTTCCGGAAGCGTATATCTTATGGTGGTGGTGGGATTAAATGGATTCGGAAAATTCTGAATAAGTTCAAAATCCTTAATGACAGATCCATTTTCACTTACCGAAGTAACTGTTACGGATGCAGTATTGCTGTAATCCGATTCGTAGCCAGTGGCAATTGCTTTTATTTTGTACTGATAAGTGGCCGGAACGCTGAGGCCTGAATCGATGAATTCAACGATGTTTGCCTGTGTGGTGGCAACCTGGACAAAACCGGCTCCAGATTCCCTTTCTATTACATACCCTGTCTCGCTTTTTGAGTTGTCATTCCATGTAAGTTTTGTCTGATTCTTCCCCTCGGGAGATGCCATAAGGTTGTCAGGCGCATTGAAAACTGTCGTGAATTTCCATACCGTGGACCATTGTGTCCTTACGTCCCCCTTCATGCCCTGGACCTTCCAGTAATACTGCCTGAAGTCTGTAAGCCCCTTTACATCTTTTAGAGTATCTGTTATTGTGGAGTCCTGTACTATGGGGTGCATGAAACTGCTGTCTGTTGCAATAATAAGTTTGTAGCTGTCGCATCCTGCTCCTTTATTCCAGCTGAGTTTTATATCAAGGGGCTGCTTCATGGAGTTGTTTACCGGCTTTAACTGTTTGGGCACTGATAAGGCCACGATCTGAAACTTCCCGCTTGTTATTCCCTGTATCTGTGAATTTGAAATGGATTCAATTCTTATGACGCAAGAAGATGAGGATACCACAGGTACAGTAATGTCTTCAGATCCGTCGTTTGCAGTGTTTAAGGCCAGGTCAACGGGGAATGTCACTCCTCCATCTGTGGAAAGCCTGATATTGACATTACCTGAAACATTGCTTGCAGACCATGTTATTTTCTCTTTGCTTCCTGCAATCCATCTGGTTTGGTTCCCCGGCTGGGACACAATGATGACGGGAGGAATATTGACCCCATTCTCATTGAAAACTGCTATACCCTGGCGGCCTGTCCCGATCCATTTATTGCCATATTTGTCAACTGCAATTGCTCTGACGTATTTATCCGGGAGGGGTGAATTTGCCGTATCGTAGAGTGTCCACTTGTCGTCTGCAAATCTTGCCACGCCGGCTGAATCCATCCCGAGCCACTTGATATCCCCCTTTTCAATCGTAACACAAGCGACCCAGTTATCATGCAGAGGTGATCTGGCCTTGTCATATTTTGTAAATGTTGTATCATGCAGCCTGAAAAGCCCGCATGTGAAGGATGCTATCCATTTATCCCCATATTTATCAACGGCAATTGAAAGCGAGGCGTTGCAGGAAAGGTTGGAATTATATTTATTTTTGATCTCCCAGTTAATTCCGTCAAACCTTGCAAGCCCTCCGCCGTTAGTGCCGATCCAGGTATTTCCCACGCTGTCGGCGGCAAGCGAATAGACAAAGTTTACAGGAAGAGTGGAATTCTCTTTTGTATATACTACCCAGACGTCATTTTCTACCCTGACGAGCCCCTTATCCCCGGTCCCGATCCACATTACTCCTTTGGGATCAATTACAAAAGAAGCCACCCAGTTGCTCGGCAGTAGTGAATTGGTTGTGTTCCAGTTTGTCCAGGTAGTTCCGTCAAATTTGTAGAGCCCTCCGGATTTTGTCCCGATCCATTTATTGTTTTCCTTATCGACATATACGACACGAACAAGGTCGTTTGTTAAGCCTGAGTTTTTGGAATTATATGTGGTCCAGTTGAGTCCGTCAAATCTTGCAAGTCCATAACCGTCCGTCCCGATCCATTTTATCTCCTGATGATCAATGGCGATTGAGGTAATGCTGTTATTGGGCAGGCGTGAATTTGCGCCGTTGAAGAAAATCCATTGAGTACTCTGTGAAAATAGCAGGTTACTGAATAAAAGAAAAAGAGATAGTAATATCTTTTTCATGGCAACTCCTTGGTTTATATTATTTCTATTTATTCATTGGGAAGTAGGGGGAAAAAAAGGTACTTACATTTAATCATATAAATTGTCCGAATATGCGCAAGGTACAAAGAAGGTACTACTTACGTTTTGATTAAAAGGAAAATTAAAAGTGACGGCCGTCACATTATTTAAGCCGGTACAAAGAAAGGATTATTAATTTGGGAGGTCGTATTACTCATCAAAATAAATAGAGGATCTTCAACTTTTATTTTAAGTTTTTATTCAGAAACCCTCTTCTGAAACTGAAGATCTTATTAAGCCTCTTTTTAATTACAACTGCATTCATTATCCGCCCTAAGAGCCCGAGTGGAATTGCGTAATGTACTTGATCTGTCATCTCAATTCCCTCATTTATCTCACGGAAGATGTGCTCGTGATGCCAGAACCTGTATGGGCCGAATCTTTGCTCGTCGACAAAATATTCATAATCTCTTACGTGCGTTATTTCAGTGACCCATGTAACATATATCATGGGGAATATCTTAATGCGGTAAATTATTATCTGCCCGGGATACATTTTTTCAGGCAGATCCGACATGATTTTAAAATCCAGCTCGGGAGGGGTCATCAACTGAAGGTTCTTAGGGTCAGAGAAAAATTCCCAGCATTTCATTTTGCTAAGATGCAAAACCTGCTTTGCTTCGAAACTGTAAACCTTCATACTCTCCTAAAGTTGTAGTTGAAAACGTAAATTGTTCTTAGGTGAAAAATTATTTTAATTCAGCTTGCCAAAAATAAAACTAAAGTCCGGGGATGAAAATGTCCCGCTGTATAAATTGTTACTTCCCCATTTATCAATTATAACTTTGCAGTCAGAAGTAGCTTCGAAATAAATTCTGGGTTTTAACCATTCGTTTTTTTCATAAACAGCATAGAGGAATTGGGGCAGAACATTATTTCCATTATTCAGAAATGCAATCGTTTCTCTTGTATTGCATTCGTCATGGCAGAGTAGCTGACGCTTAAAGGTAATTGTGTCGCCTGAGGTCTGGAATGTCCACCCCTTCAACTGGCCGTTTGCATCCCATTTCCGTGTATCAGAGGAAGTTATGCTGTCGTTGGTATTCCACTTGATGCCGACACTCCCGATCCATGACTCAATCTTTAATTTAACCTGGCGGCTTACAAGAATAGTGTCAGATTTTTCTCCGTAGGAGCAGTCAAATACAAAGTTGCCGACTTCGCCCCCGACAGTTGAATAAGGAACAAGCAGATTTGCGGTGCTGTCGTCCGTCTGGCGGAAGGTTGCAAGTTTCCGGTTAAGCATTACAGAATAGATATGAACGGGTTCCATTTTAACAAAGTGCGCAGTTATTTTCTGCCCTATTTCCACAGAATCGGCACTTAGAACAATTCTTCCATGTTCGGGCTCTTTTACCACTGTTTCCACCACAGTCGACTTACAGCCCAAAACAAAAGTGGAAAATGAAATGAGAAAAAGAATAGCTTTAGAAGAATGGTTTTTCATTTTTTTACCTGTCCCTTACTGAGGTTCTATAAGAAAGTAATAAATTCCCCTGCAATAATAAATGTTTCAGCCATTTTTTAAAGACTTACTTCATTAGGAGCATTTTTCTACTCTCTGAGAAATTACCCGACTGCATTCTGAAAAAATAAATACCGCTTGCGGCTTTCTGCCCTGAATTATCCAGTCCGTTCCACCTTACACTGTATATGCCCGGCGTATGCTCTGAATTTATGAGTGTTGACACAATCCTCCCTAAAAAGTTAATGATATCAATCCGTACAACTGAAGACTCCGTTACCTCGTATGTTATGGTGGTTGTGGGATTAAAGGGGTTGGGGTAATTACTTATAATCCTGCAGTTGAAATGTTTCTGACACCCATTAACAGGCTTCCCGGGAGCCAGGTTCACAGGAGACTCGGGATAGACAGTCAAATCTGTGGTAAAAAGATTATTGTTCTCCACGCATTCATCTAAAGTGTTGTCGTAATCTGCTCTGGCTTCAAGAGTAAATGTGCCGGCATTCATAGCCTTCCAGCTAAATAAGCCTTCAGGCACTCCGCCGGCTCCAATAAGAGCCATCCCGCCGGCCGGAACAGATGCGGAATTGTTTGCGCTCCAGCTTACTTCTTTCCCATCAATCTTAAACAGGACTTTAATTTTCGCGCCATTACCTGTTGCACCCGTGCCCTGGTTTTTAACAGTTGCCAGGAATTGAACCATTTCTCCCTTGAGGGGATACCTGGGAAGAGTTCTTATACCCGTAATTACAAGATCCGGATTCTTAAGTCCGCTCTGCATCTGAAAGCTTCCTCTAAGGGAAAGACTATCCGAAGAGCCTCCTGCCATAACGCTATATATGCCCGGCTCCACCGTAAAAGAACTGTCGGCTTCATTGTAATAATAAAGCTCATCATTTGTGATCGTAAAAGTGACGGTCTTTTTCTCACCCGGATCAAGCGTAATTCTCTTAAATCCCCTTAACTGCTTTACAGGCATTTCCACAGCTGACTGGGTGTGACTTAAGTACAATTGGGCCACTTCATCACCCGTCCTTTGTCCTGTGTTTGTTATGTCAATGGTTACTCTTACAGGCTCACCATAGGACGGATTCATCGGACTTATGACCAGATGGAAAATCATCTGAATTACCTGCAAATGTGAAGAGTTCTTCTTTACCTGCAATGGAAAGTGCTTTATTATCACTCCGGGGAGCCTTAGAGAATTAAATAAAATTAGGTTATATTGTTTAAGTCAAAAATATGGAGCAACTTTATATGAAAATCTCTGACATTCCATTTGGTATTACTGACTGGTCAAAAGTTGAGGCATCAGAGCACAAAGGGGAAACAGGATCTGCATTCTGGCACACCCAGACGTTTGGGGACCTTCGCGTCCGCATGGTCGAATATACACCGGGCTACCTTGCCGATCACTGGTGCTCTAAAGGCCACATTCTCTTCTGCCTGGAAGGGGAACTTATAACTGAGCTCTCAGACGGAAGAAAATTTACTCTTACTCCCGGAATGAGCTATCAGGTTGCGGATAATGAAGAGCCGCATAAATCCTTTACACAAACCGGAGCCAGGCTGTTTATTGTGGACTGAAAAGCGCTATTTTCGGGCTCATCCCTTGTTAACGGTTTCTAACTGAGCTGTATATGACTTCCGTGTCTTGTGGCGCCCGGTTAACCATTTTCTTACTGGCACGTCGTAAAACCTGAAGCTGGCGTAGGCAATAGTAATGGCTGAAACTAGTAAGAGAAGTCCAACCGGCCAGGCTTCTTTGAGTGGAATCTTATTGTCAATTGCCCACGTGACAAAAATATAGATCAAAGGATAATGGGTAATATAGAGGGGATATGATATATCCCCCAGGAATTTGCATGCCTTTTCCACGTATTTCCCTTTTATTTCTCCGCTTGCACCCATATAGATAATCAAGGGAAAGAGGAAAATAATTGAGAGCGATTCATAAAGCCCGTTCATCCATTGGCTGTCACTTCCTCCTACCCTTGGGAATGAAAGTATAATGACAACCATTAAACTGCTCCACAAAAATGCGTTTTTGATCTTTCCGGGCTTAATTATTCTGGAAAGCAGGAGCCCGGCTAAAAAAGGATAGAACAGGCGTGTAAGGCCGATCCTGATCTGTGAAGACTCCAGAGACCATCCCCCCGTCATGTCCCCGTGTGGACTTGTTACGGCAAAATGTATGGTAAAGCCCGCAGCCATGATTACCAGAATAGAAAGCAGTCTGTTTGAGAATTTCCTGATAAAAAGGGCATAAAGAATGTTTGCCACATATTCAAATAAAAGCGACCACGCGGGCCCGTTTAATGGATGCATCTCAGCCCAGCCTCTTATATCCATCGAGGCTGGTAAGGGAAGCAGCGTAAAACCTATTAGCATGACCAGAAGCATTTTCCAGATGGGTACACTACTAATCTGAGGAAATAGTATGGGTGAGGAACTGAAATAAAACCCTATTGCTCCAAGCACCATCCCGACAATTATCAACGGATGAAGCCTTAATAGTCTTCGCTTAAAGAAATCCTTTGGCGACATTTTCTCCCAGCGATCGTCATAAGCGTAGCCGATTACAAAGCCTGAAAGCGCAAAGAAAAAATCGACGGCAAGGTATCCGTGGTTAATTATCTGTTTTAAGTGGCTTCCCCCTGAAAACGTCGCAAATATATGATAAATTACAACCATTACTGCCGCAACACCGCGCAGCCCGTCAAGTATCTGGTAATGTCTTTTGGAATCTGAAAAAGAAGGATCCTGTATGTTCGAGGGACTCATGAATATCTGAAATTTTCTGTCTAAAACGCTTGTTAAGGAAGAAACTATAAATTCTTCCTTTCAAAAATAACAGAAAATTAAGACATAACATACGCTTAAAATGCCCGTACTTAAATTAATAACTGCAAAAATCAAACTTCGGCATCCGGGGCACTTTCACCCGGGGCAGCAGAAGAGCTCCCTTGCTGCTGCTGTCCTCTTTGCCTTAAAGCTTCGAGTTTCTCTTTCCCATAGGCGAATCTTGTAATTGTTACAAAAAGAACCGGTACAACAAATATTGCAAGCAATGTTGCCGCAAGCATGCCGCCTAAGACCGTAAAACCTATTGTTGATCGTGCCTGCGCTCCCGCGCCCGTTGCAAGCGCCAGGGGGGAAACACCAAGAATAAATGCCAGCGAGGTCATGAGTATAGGCCTAAGGCGCAGCTTAACCGCCTCTAAAGTGGCATCTTTCAGCTCCATTCCTCTTTCCAGGCGTTCCTTTGCAAACTCAACGATAAGAATAGCATTCTTGGCCGCCAGTCCTATAAGTGTTATAAGGCCTATCTGCGCGTAAATGTTATTGTTCAGGTGAGGCAGGAGCATAAGAGTTACAATTGCACCAAAAGCGCCTATAGGTACAGCCAGTAGAACAGAAAACGGTACAGACCAGCTTTCATAAAGCGCTGTAAGGAATAAGAATACAAAAAGAACAGAGAGCCCGAAAATAATCAGCGTGCTGGAGCCTGCGTTGATCTCTTCACGGCTTAAGCCTGAAAACTCAAATGTATAGCCTTCAGGAAGAACACTGGCTGCTACTTCCCTCAAGGCCTGAATAGCCTGGCCGCTTGAGTAACCTTCGGCTGCATTGCCGTTAAATTCAGCCGAGCGGAAAAGGTTAAAGTGGGAAATATAAGGCGCGCTTTCAATTACCTGATAGGTTGTAAATGTGCTTAAGGGTATCATATTCCCTGAGGCGTTTCTGACATAATATTTTGAAAGATCCTGGATTGCCGATCGGTACTGTGTATCGGCCTGGGCAACCACGCGGAAATTCCTGCCGTAAATTGTAAAGTCGTTGACATACCTGCTGCCTAAGTATGTCTGAACAGTACTATAGGCTTCGGAGACCGAGACGCCGAGTTTTTTGCAGAGGTCCCTGTTTACAACAAGCTGATAGCCCGGCGTGTGTGCTGAAAAGAATGAGAATACGCGGCTTAATTCGGGGCGCTTGTTTGCTGCAACAAGAAAACTTTGAACTACCCTTTCAAACTGCTTGACATCCTGAGTTGCCTGCTGCTGCTCAACTTCAATTGTAAAGCCGCCTGTCTGCCCAAGTCCCGGAATAGGTGGAGGCGAAATTACAAGCACATTGGCATCCCTTACAGCGCTGAATTTCCTCTGGAGTGTGGCTACAAGTGAAGCTGCCTGCAGAGATTTGTCTTTCCTTTCATCCCAGGGCTTTAGCTGGACGAAGACTGTACCGCTGTTGGATTTTGTTGTAAATGTAACAACATTAAGCCCGTTTAGTCCGGCAAAGTGGGCAATTCCCTGTGTATTACTTAAGATTTTCATAATGGCGTTAAGCGCCTCCAGGCTGCGCCCGGTTGACGAGGCTTCTGGAAGTTCATAAGTCACATAAAGCCTCCCTTCATCCTCAGTTGGGATAAATCCTGTCGGTTTACTCTGAAAGAGAATTATTGTGGCGGCATAAAGAACTATGAGCGCAATGAGAACAACTGGGGCTTTTGCAATTGCTTTTCCGACGCCTTTTGTATATCTGCTGTTAGTTTTCTGAAATTTTTCATTAAACCAGAAAAAGAATTTATTGAGCCCTCTCGATTTTTTTGTGGCTTCCGAAGGCTTCAGGATAATGGAACACAAGGCCGGCGTAAGCGACAGAGCAACAAAAGCTGAAATCAAAACAGATACTGCAATTGTAATGGCAAACTGCTCATAAAGCCTTCCTACAATACCCGGAATAAAGCCTACAGGAATAAACACAGCTGCCAGTATAAGTGCAATTGCAACAACAGGCCCTGAGATGTCGCTCATCGCCTTAATTGTGGCCTCACGGGCAGAAATTTTTTCTGTATCTATATAATGCTGCACAGCTTCAACGACAATTATGGCGTCATCAACCACAATACCGATAGCCAGCACAAAGCCAAACATGGTTAAAGTGTTAATGGTAAAGCCAAGCGGAATAAAGAAAGCAAAAGTACCTATAATTGAAACCGGTATTGCCAGCATTGGTATCAGCGTTGCCCTCCAGCTTTGAAGAAACAGGAATACAACCAGCATAACAAGTATAAGGGCCTCAATGAGCGTTGTTATTACTTCATCAATAGAGACGCGCACAACAGAAACCGCTTCAAAGGGAACTATATAGTCGACATCGGCCGGGAATGTTTTCTTTAGCTCAGCCATCCTGGCATAGACGCCGTTTGCAACCTGAAGCGAGTTGCTGCCCGGAGCCTGATAGATAAGTAAAAATGAGCCTCTTTTACCGTCGACAAATGAATTACTCGAATAACTGAATTTTCCGAGCTGCACACGGGCTACATCCTTTAAGTAAACTTCCGATCCATCGGCAGGATTGACGCGGACAATAATATTCCGAAACTGATCCTCGCTGTTTAATGCGCTGTTTGTAAAGACAGTGTATTCAAATGCCTGCCCTGATTCCTGAGGCGGGGCACCCACGCTTCCCGCCGCTATTTTAAGATTCTGGTCGTTAAGTGCACTTATTACATCACTGGCTGTAAGGCCTAGTTGCGCCATTTTATCCGGTTCAAGCCAGACCCTCATGCTGAAGTCATCCGCCCTCGTAAAGACGTCTCCTACACCCGGAACGCGCAGTATAGCATCCCTGACATAAATATTGGTATAGTTATCCAGAAAGGTAATATCGTGCGAGCCACGGGGAGAGTACATTGCAACAAGCATAAGAATTGAAGGGTTCCTCTTCCTGGTGGTGATGCCAAGCCTCTTTACCTCATCGGGCAGCGAGGGCGTGGCAATGCCTACTCTGTTTTGTATGTCAAGCGTGGAAATATCCGCGTTCGTACCGACGTTTAAGGTGACTGTAATTGAACTTCGGCCGTCGCTTGTACTGTTGCCCTGTATATATGCCATTCCGGGCGTGCCGTTTACCTGGCTTTCAATTGCTGTTGTTACCGTCTGCTCAACCGTCAGTGCATCAGCCCCGTTAAAAAGTGAAGTGATCTGAACCGTCGGGGGCGTAATCTCGGGATACTGGCTGACAGGAAGATTAAAAATTGCAAGTAAGCCTACTAGTACAATTACAATTGAAATCACAATAGCTGTAATCGGTCTTTTTATAAAAACACTTGAAATCATATACAGTCCTTAAAAAAGATAGACATATCACCTCGAACCCTGAGATGTTGTTGTTCCCCTGGATTGCGGGACCCCCTGTCTCTGAGGCGTAGGGGTGGACTTTGGCTGCCCTCCGGGCTGGTTTGTTCCCTGTGGCTGAGTCTGTCCTCCCGGCTGATTAGAAGCAGGCGTGTTTGCGCCTTGCTGATTGGAACCTTGGGACTGCTGTCCTCCCGGCTGCCCCGCATTGGAACCCATCTCTTGCGGCGAGACTACTTTAACTGTTGAATTATCTCTTAGTCTTTGAATCCCGTCGAGCACAATCTGATCGCCAGCTTTTAATCCCCCTTTTACAACCGCCATTGCACCAATATTTACTCCCAGGTCGATCTTCTGCTGCTTGACCTTATTGCCATTAATGACATAAACAAAATATTCACCCATCTGCTCGGTTGATGCACGCGAAGGGATCATGATGCTGCCCGATGCACTGTTATTGATTACACGGAGGTCAACCGTAAGGCCGGACCTTAAAGTGCCCCTGGTATTCGGGAATATTACCCTGGCTCTTATAGTCCCTGTCTGCGGGTCAACTGCACGGTCCAAAAGGCTCAGGTGCCCGGTCAAAGGATATAAAGTTTTATCCGGCAGCACAAGAGTAAATGTTGAATCATTCGGGTCAGGCTTTCTGTTCAGAAGATCCGAATACCTCCCGATCTGTTTTTCATCCACCTGAAGGTCAACCGCCATTGGGTTGTCTGAGGATATGGTATTCATCAGTGTCTGCCCGCTGACGACAGAAGAGCCGAGTTTGACAGAAGAAATTCCTATTGTACCGTCAAATGGTGCTGTAATGGTTGCATAACGCAGGTTGGTCTGTACTCCCTGCACATTTGCCTGTGCGGCCCTCACCTGACTCTGGGCAGTCTGCAGATCGGCCTGTGCATGCTCTAACTGCTGGCGTGCAATGGCGTCTTTCTGTGCCAGCTCGTTATATCGGTTTGCATCCTGCTGTGCGCGGTTCAGGTTTGATTTAGCGACATTAAGATTTGCAAGAGCCTGTTCGTAAGCTGCCCTGTACTGCTGCTCATCTATGGAATATAATTTCGTTCCTTTCCTTACATGCGACCCGTCCTTGAAATATATGCCTGTTATCAGGCCTGAAACTTCAGGGCGCAGTTCCACCTGGTTTAAGGCAACAACAGTAGCAGGAAATACGTCAAAGTAAACTGCATTGCCGGGCTCAACCGTAAATGAGGTAACCGGTACTGCCGGAGGCCCTTGAGGCTGAGGATCCTTATTCTTTCCGCATGAAACAATCAGAAGTGAGGTGAAAACAATAGGAAATATGTATTTAATAAAATTTATCATATAAATAAAAAGTTAATTTGAACCATATTTAATAATGAATTATTCCCAGGGCCCTTTGTACGTCAAGTTTGCTGCTTAAGACCTGGAATAATGCATTTATATAATTTATCTGGGTTGTTCTTAAATCTGTTTCAGCTGTAATTACATCCAGATATGTCCTTACGCCGGCTCTGTACTGAAGTTCAATTACATTGTAGACATCTGTTGCCAGATTCAGATTTGTCTTTAACAAATAATAATTCGTAAGATTGCTTTTGTAGCTGGCTAAGGCCTGGGTATATTCTGTATTTGCTGCATCCTTAAATAAAAGGATATCGTAATCGGAGCGGGTGAGTTCAAGCTGGGCTATTTTGATCTGCTGGTAACGCTTACCACCCTGGAAAATTGGAAACGACAGCTGCAGGCCGGCAAAAGAATTCGGGTGCATCCTTTTATATAATTGTGAAAGGGAGTTGTTCAGGTAATCAAGATTATAGCTCCCGAAAGCATTAAGCGAGGGAAGAAAGCTCCATTCATTATAACTGACGTTTGCCTGAAGAATACTCCTTTGTGACTGCAGAAGCTGATACTCAATCCTGTTCTGATATTCCAGAACCTGGTTTGTATCAATGATTGCCTCGCTTTCCATTTTGGTTGTGTCGTAGTCCAATGTTAAAACTGCTCTGGAAGGATATCCCATCTGCTGCTTTAGGAAAGCAAAACTTGTCTTTAGTGCTTCATCAGCCTGCTTTTTCTGCGCTCTTGCATTATTTAATGCTATTGTGGCCCTTTCATAATCGGTTTTATCAACTACGCCCGCCTTGTACTGACTCATTGCATCCTGAAGGCTGCGGCTAAGGCGCGCAATGGCATCGGAAAATAACCGGATCTGCTGACTCGTTAGAAGAGCTGCATAGAATGCCTTGCTTACATTTACAACCACATTGATCTTATTGTTGACGGTTTTCTGCTCCGACTGCCTGATAACATCCTCAGCCGTGCTGCTTGCAAGAAGAACATCTCTGTTAAAGATGGTCTGCGTCAGTGAAAATTGCGCAATAGAGGTATTCCTGGACCCTATCTGAACGGCATTGCCTCCGAAGACAGAAACCGGCAGCTGAAAATTATGCTGCACGTTAAAGTTAAAGTTTAATTGCGGGAACCAGTCGGCCAGTTTGCTTTTTACAGTTCTTCCCGCAATCTCTTCATCTAACAGGGACTGCCTTAGAGCGGGATAATGTGAAAGCGCATACTCCACGCATCTCTGCAGATTACTTTTGTTACTTAAGGTGTCTACTTCGGAAATTGCCTGAGGCAGGGAAACCCCGGATAAAAGAATTAATACGACAAACAATAAACTGTAAATTTTTACTTCCAGAACGGCCCTCATTACATCCCCTATAATCCCGCAACTAGTTTTCTTTACTATCACCATAAAGTGGTCATTAAATCTTGCTCATACTATCAGCCTATCAAAAAAACTCCTTTAATGCAATACCATTCAATATAGAAGCAGAATCAAGTATGTATCTCCCCGGCATCTGGCAAAAGCCTTAAAATAGCCATGCCCGGATAGATAAAAAAAATCGCTGGCATCTGTTAAAAAAAATTATCAAATTAAACCAGAACCACCAGATACGAAAATCTATTAGATTTGCTTGTCATGCATGAATTATCCATTGCACAGAATATTGCAGATATTATTTTCCAGTGTGTCCCTGAAGAACTGTATTCCAGGGCGGAATCTGCAATAGTAAAGATTGGAAAGTTCAGTAATATTTCTTCCCAGGCATTGCGTTCCGGTTTTAATATTGTAAAGCAGGGTTATGGATTTAAGGATATTGAACTCTTAATAGAAGAGGAGCCTTTGCATCTGTTATGCAATAGCTGCGGCAGGTCATTTGATTCAGAAGACATCATTTTCCGCTGCCTATACTGCAACAGCATAAACCTGACGGTAATCAATGGCGACCTGCTTCAAATAAGCCAGATCATCTTAAAGGAGGAATAAATGAGCGTTCTGACCATCGAGAGGAAAATTCTTGAAAAAAACGACCAGATAGCAGGAGAACTGCGTGAGGAATTCAACTCCAGGGGAATCTTTGCTTTGAACCTCCTGAGCTCTCCGGGATCAGGCAAGACTAGCCTGATTGAAAATATAATGAAATTCCCGGGCGGACAGTTTAATGCTGCAGTTATCACTGCCGACATTCAAACAGATAACGATGCAAAAAGAATCGACAGGCTTGGGGTTCCCGTCGTTCAGATCGTTACTAACGGTATGTGCCATCTTGAAGCAAATCTTGTACGTGATGCATTCAGGCAACTGAAAATGGAAAACGCTAACTTCCTTATTGTTGAAAATGTCGGAAACCTTGTCTGCCCGGCAGGTTTCGACCTGGGAGAAAGCCTGAAGGCAGTTATGCTGAGCGTAACCGAGGGAGACGATAAACCCCTAAAATATCCCGCAATGTTCCGTAATGCTTCAGTCCTCGTCATCAATAAAATTGATCTGATCCCATATCTTGACTCTTCGGTAATAACAATAAGGGAAAATGCCTTATCCATCAACCCATATCTGACTATTTTTGAGACCTCATGCAAAACCGGAGAGGGAATTGAAAAACTGTGCGACTGGATAGGATTGCATTGTAAAAAAAATGAAGCAGCCAAAGAAAATTAATTAGCCATTAACAGCTACGGCACCTGGAATGAAAAGACGGCTTCAAATAAAAATCCATGGGGCTGTTCAGGGAGTGGGATTCCGCCCTTTTATTTTTAATCTTGCGCACCGCATGAGTCTCCACGGCTATGTACAGAATAACAACTCAGGAGTCTTTATTGAAGTTGAAGGTGAGATGAAAGTACTTTCTTTATTCCTTAATCTCATCCAGACTGAAAAACCTCCTAATGCTTCAATAGATTCCATGGATACCGCATACCAGAAGACACTGGGTTCTTTGGGCTTTGTAATTAAAAAAAGCCCGAAAGAAAGCACGGCCCCCTCAGCCCTAATTCTTCCCGATATCGCATTATGCCCGGAATGCCTTAAGGAACTTTTTGATAGAAATAACCGGCGCTACCTATATCCCTTTATTAATTGTACTAACTGCGGACCCAGGTTTTCCATAATTGAACGGCTCCCATACGACCGCAAGAATACTTCAATGAAGATATTCCAAATGTGCAAGGACTGCCGGAATGAATACGATAACCCTTACGACAGAAGATTTCATGCCCAGCCTAATGCATGTCATGTGTGCGGCCCCCATGTGGAACTGTGGAATAACAGGGGGAAGGTAATCTCATTAAATACCGGGGCCATTGAAGAAACTTCAGAACTGCTAAAACGGGGGAAAATAGTTGCGCTTAAAGGGCTGGGCGGATTTCAGCTTATTGCTGAAGCCTTTAATGATGAGGCTCTGCGCCTATTAAGAAAAAGAAAAAAAAGAGATGAAAAGCCGTTTGCCCTCATGTTTCCGGGTATTGAGACAGTAAGAGATTTATGCCTCTTAAACACAATGGAAGAAAACCTGCTTTTGTCTAGAGAATCCCCTATTGTCCTTTTAAGAAAAAGAGAGAACACGGACACCAAAGTAAATTCGGTATCAGACCTTGTTGCACCCGGCAACCCTTACCTTGGAGTGATGCTCCCTTATACACCACTGCATCATTTGCTGCTTAGACAAACCGGTATGCCCATAGTTGCAACAAGCGGAAACTTGTCTGAAGAACCTATGTGCACCGATGAATATGAGGCACTTGAAACATTAAAGGATATTGCGGACTACTTTTTAATTCATAACAGACCTGTTGTAAGATTTATTGATGACTCTGTTGTAAGAGTGATTCACGGACAGATGATGATGCTCCGCCGCGCAAGGGGATATGCTCCTTTACCAGTCAACTTAGAAATTCCAAGTTCTCATAAGACGGTCATTGCTGTAGGAGGCCAGCTGAAAAATACTGTTGCGGTGAACGTAGGATCCCGCTGCATAATCAGTCAGCATATCGGGGACCTTACAAACCTTAAGGCCTTTGAGGGATTTCAAAAGGCAGTTTGTGATTCGCAGGATATGTATGGGCTAAAGCCCGATTTTATTGTATGCGATCTTCATCCTGATTACTTGTCTACAAAGTATGCGGAAAATAATTCCTACAAACTCATTTTAGTGCAGCACCATATGGCTCACGTTGCCTCCTGCATGGCGGAAAATAATCTAAGAGAAAATGTGCTTGGCGTTGCCTGGGATGGTACGGGCTACGGCCAGGATAAAACAGTCTGGGGCGGAGAATTCTTTTTAACCGATGGAGGGGATTTTAAGCACTTTGCCCAAATGAGAAAGTTTTACCTTCCCGGAGGCGAGAAGGCAATTAAGGATGTAAGACGCACAGCAATTGGTGCGCTCTTTGCAATTCTTGGCTCTAAGCTTTGGGAGCTTGATCTGGAAATGTTTAAGACGTTCTCGGAAAATGAGCTAAGAGTATTAAGCGCAATGCTTGAGAAAAAACTTAACTGCGTTGCAACTTCAAGTGTGGGGAGGTTATTTGATGCTGCCTGTGCTTTAACCGGAGTCTCGTATAGATCCACTTTTGAAGGGCAGGCGGCAATGATGTTTGAATTTGCAGCCGATCCATTGGAAACTGCGGCTTACAGCTTTCAGATTGAAAATAAAAATATGCTCATAGTCGACTGGAAACCGGCCTTTGAGGAGATTCTGCTGGATATAAAAAATAAAACCGGTAAGGGAAAAATTTCGGCAAAGTTTCATAACGGACTCGTAAATGTGATTGTTGAAGTTGCAAGGGCCTCAAAGAGAAAAACAGTTGTGCTTTCAGGAGGCTGCTTCCAGAATGTGTTCCTTTTGGAAAGAACAATTAGTATCCTTCACTTAGAAGGATTTACTGTGTACTGGCAGAAGAAGGTTCCGACTAATGACGGGGGGATTTCCCTCGGGCAACTTTACTATGCGCTTAATCAAGTAAATAATATCAAATGAATAAAGCCTGAATGGTGAAGCTATGTGTCTTGCTGTACCAGGTAAAATAATATCAATTGACCGCTCCGATGCGTCAATGCTTATGGCTGAAGTCAGCTTCGGCGGAATCATTAAAAAGGTCTGCCTGGATTTCCTTCCGGAATCAAAACCGGGGGAGTATGTAATGGTTCATGTGGGTTTTGCAATAAGCAGGGTGGATGAAAAAGAAGCACGGGAATCATTAAAGATGATTTCAGAAGTGGAAAAAAGAATAATTAAAGGTTCAGGAATGTAAGCCCCATGAAGTTTATTGATGAATATAGAAATAGTGACCGGGTAAAGATTTTATCAGATAAGATCCATTTCGTCTGTAAAAGAAACTGGACAATAATGGAAGTCTGCGGGGGACAGACGCATACTATCCTGAAATATGCGCTTGAGGACCTGTTGCCTCACTCGATAAATATACTTCACGGGCCGGGATGCCCGGTGTGTGTTACTCCGTGCGAAATAATTGACAAGGCAATAAGCCTGTCATTAAGAAAAGATATTGTTCTGGCTTCATATGGCGATATGCTCCGCGTTCCGGGAACGAGTAAGGATCTTCTCTATGCAAAGGCTTCGGGGGCGGACGTACGCATAGTCTACTCTCCTCTAGATGCCGTAAAAATTGCAGAACGTGAGACTGGAAAAAAAGTGGTCCTTTTTGCAATCGGCTTTGAAACAACTGCCCCGGCTAATGCTTTAGCACTTGCATTCGCTAAAAAAAAGCTCCTCAAAAACTTTTTTATGCTCTCTTCCCATATGATTGTCATTCCTGCAGTTGAACTGATTTTATCTTCACCACTTTCTAAAGTCGAAGGCCTGCTGGCTCCGGGACATGTGTGTACTGTTACCGGGGTTGATGGATTTTCAGAGCTCTCTGGAAAGTACAACGTCCCTGTTGCCGTAACAGGCTTTGAGCCGGTTGATATATTACGGGGAATTTTATGCGTCGTTACGATGCTGGAAAATCACAAAAACGGCCTCATGAACCAGTACTCCCGGTCAGTTAGACCTGAGGGGAATCTCTATTCAAAAAACATTATTAAAGAAATATTTGATGTTGCAGACTGCCAGTGGCGTGGAATAGGTGCTATACCCAAAAGCGGACTTAAGCTTAAAGGTGAGTTCGCGCTATATGATGCTGAAAAAGCTTTTGAATTTAACCGGGAAGACGATTGTGAGCCTTCAATGTGCATTGCAGGTGAGGTATTGCAGGGATTAAAAAAGCCCGTTGAATGCACAGCTTTTGGAAATCAATGCACACCCTTAAGACCGCTGGGCGCGCCAATGGTTTCCTCGGAAGGAGCCTGTGCCGCGTACTTTAATTACAAGAAGACATAAGATAAGGTAAAATATGAATATTCCTGAAAACTCATTAAAAGAAGATGGGGTAAGTTGTCCCGTTAAAGTTTCAGACTATGACAAGGTGCTCTTAGCCCACGGCGGAGGCGGCAGCTTAAGCCGTCAGATGATCCAAAATATCTTTTATCCCCAGTTCAATAACGAAATCCTGATGCAGGAGCACGATGGTGCGGTGTTCGAAGCCAAAGGAATTAGATTTGCTTTTAGTACAGATTCTTATGTCGTGCAGCCGCTATTTTTTCCCGGGGGGGATATTGGACTCCTTTCAGTAAACGGAACAGTAAATGACCTCTCAATGTGCGGCTCAAAACCGCTTTACATTTCCGCAGGGTTTATTCTTGAAGAAGGCTTCCCGATGGAGGACCTCCGGAAAATAGTCACCTCCATGAAATCAGCTGCCGAAAAAGCATCTGTTCAGATTATCACAGGCGATACTAAAGTTGTTGAACATGGAAAGGGGGATAAGATTTATATTAATACCTCGGGAATCGGAATTCTTGAGCGGGAAGTTAATATCTCCCCTCAAAATTGCAGGGAAGGTGACCTTATAATCTTAAGCGGCAGCATTGCTGATCACGGCATAGCCGTATTATCAGCGCGAGGTAATCTGGAGTTCTCAACAACAGTAAAAAGTGACACGGCGGCATTAAATTGCCTGGTAGATCAAATACTAAATGTTTCAGAAAATATTCATACTATGCGCGACCCAACGCGTGGCGGCCTTGCAAGCTCGCTTAATGAAATTGCTCTGAAGGCAAAGCTTGGAATCGAGATAGATGAAGCAGGTATTCCGGTTAAAGGCGAAGTGAATGCGGCCTGTGAGATCCTGGGTCTCGACCCATTGTATATAGCAAATGAAGGAAAGATGCTCGTTTTTGTGCCTGAAACGGACGCAGACAAAGTTCTGAAGAAGATGCAGTCTGATCCGCTGGGACTTAAGTCCCGCATAATAGGCCGCGTAGTAAAAGAACACCCCGGCGTGGTTATTATGAAAACAGTTATCGGAACCAGAAGAATAATAGATATGCTTTCAGGAGAGCAGCTGCCAAGGATTTGCTGAAAAAATATCTTTAACGCCCCGCTTTGGGCAAAGTATTATTCGAAAAGAAAAAGTTTTCTTATCTCTTCTTCATTTGCCTGGGCAGTTTCATCCGCCTCAAAGGGAATTGTGACGGTAAAAGTACTCCCTTCATCCGGTTTACTGACTACCTTGACGGTCCCTCCGTTACGCTTTACAATTTCATTTACCATATTTAAGCCCAGGCCGGTTCCAAACTTTTCCATCTGGCGTGCCTGTTTACTCCTGTAGAACTCATTGAAAATATTTTTTATTTCTTCCGGGGCTATACCAATCCCGGTGTCCTTCACGGAAAATCCGAATTCATCAGTTTTAATGAATGGCTCTACAGTCACACACCCGCCCGAATTCGTATAGCGCAATGCATTACTTACAAGATTGCTTACAACACGTTCCATACCCGATTTATCTATCTCCACCTCAATGTGCCTTCGGGGATTTATAAACTGCAGGCGGATGGACTTCAGTTCGGCATATGAGCTCTGAAGCTCCACACACTCTTTCATCCAGCTGACAAATTCAATTCTTTCAGTATGTATCTGTTCGACACCTAAATTGTATTGTGTTATTACAATAAGCTCTTTAATCATATCCAGAGCCTGCGTGGAGCGCGTTTCAGTACGCCCAATAAGAGCGGTTATATCCTGACTGAGCGCGTTCCCATAAAGACTCGTTATGACATCCAGTGTGCTTTTAATCGCCGTAAGCGGTGCTTTTAATTCATGGGCTGCGAAACGGTAAGCCTTATTCCTCTCCTCCATTGACCTTTCTAACTGAAGATTCTTCTCGTCAATTACCGATTTTAACAGGCGGTATCTCTGCATAAAATTGTAAATAATGTAAATACCCACAAAATTAACAAGATAGAAGGCGCTCATGGAAGTTATTACTCGTGAAATTGAAACCCGTTCCTGCCCCAGTTCATAACTTTCTGTGAGGCCTGAGTATTCTGCAAATGTCCAAATGGAAAGAAGCAAAGCGGATATTGCTGCATTCAGAAAGGGAAGAAGCCTGCCGGGAAAGATGATCCCTGAAAGTATGGTCGGGACTAAATAAAGTGAATAAAACGGGTTGTCGATCCCTCCTGAATAGTGGATTAGGAAAGACAATATAATTAGATCAGTAATTACCTGAATTTCTGCATATATCATCTCCTGTATTTCACTTATAAGAGGCATATAACGGTAAAAAAAGAAATACACGAGATTTACAAAAAGCATAATAACTGTAATGTAAATTATAGCTTCATAGGAAATATTGTATATAAACATCTCCTGGCTTATTGGAACAGATGAGAGTACGCCCAAAATTGCAATCCAGCGCAGATTGATGTGCCACCCTAAGCGTGCCCTCAGGTCCTCTACATTGTAAAAGGGAAGTGTTATATGCCTGGGCAATAAAAATTTCATCGGGCCTTTTCCTTCTTAAGAATTTCTGAAGAATTTTTTAATTGAATCTATTGCTGCCTGTGATATCTCCTGCCCGAAAGTGGCGGGCCCCATACTTATTCCCAGAAACTTTACCTCTACCGGCATGCTCTTCTGCAGGTATTCAGCAATCAGCCTTATGGAAAATGCATGCGTGCTTATCTGTAGTGAATCCATCTTATTTTCTTCAATCCATTCTATTATGCCCGGATTATTGTTTCCGCGGACGGAATCGATAAAAACTACAGCTGAGGGCTCATGAAAAAGGATCTGTGACAAATAGTTCTCAGGATTAATTCCCGCATTAATAAACCGGGAATTCTTAAATTGTTCTTTTCTCATCAGTGCATAAAGGAATAACAGTCCCGCCCTGTCGTCTCCACGGTAAACATTCCCTAAGGCTACAAATACGATTTTTTCAGGGATGAATCTTTTAAGTCCTCCGGTGAATTCCTCAAAATTCATCTTTAACCACAATATTATGACGGCATTTCGGACACACTTCCTTCATATAGTCCTCTCTTCTTAATTCATCTTTAGGCTCTGAATTCTCTAAAGTAAAGAAAAGCCTCTGGGTTTCAAGCATGAAATTAGGATGGCTGAAAGCCTTTACTCCCAGCCTGTCGCGTATCCAGATCAGGTGATCTCTTGGTGCTATTACTTCAGCGCAGCATTCACATATTGCAAGCTCTTTTACTATTATATCATACTTTTCCGGAGAGTCCAGTGCCATTAAAGGAATTGAATATTTATCTGTCTGCTCAATTCCTTTCCCGGTTATACATTTTTCCTGGCACTGCCCGCACTGGATGCATGAGGAATAATTAAGCCTTAATGTTCTTGTTTTATTCATTTTGTCGTCAATTACTTCAATTGCATTTGCCGGGCAAACCTGGGCGCAGGCTCCGCAGCCAATACAATATTCATTGTTATAACTGGGAAACCCCCTGTATTCTTTCGCGGGCGTAAAAGTCCCTTTAGGATAGCGCGACGTATATGGAGAAGAGAAAAGCGAACCCAGGGCTTCTTTTATTTCTCTTATTTTTGGCAGATACATTTTCTTTCCTCGGTTATTTATATATTCATATGACCTGAGTGCAGCAAAAGCCTCATTCTTCTTTGGAAAATGCCTTTTCTTCCCTGAGCTCCTTATCCTCCTTGTAGCAGTCTATTCCCGAAACCTTATCTAAAGGGATATTTGAGCGGTGAGCTGCACGGGATATAGCGTGGGCTGCAACAGGGGAGGTAAGAAAAATAAATATAATCCCCAGTATGCACTTAAAGCCAAAACTCGTAAAACCCTCGATCAGAAATATTCCAAAGAGGATACCTGCCGAGCCGAATGTTACGCATTTTGTGGCAGCCTGCAGACGGTTATAGATATCAGGAAGTCTTACAAGCCCCAGAACGCCTAAAAAGTCAAAGGCGATTCCGATAAAAACAAAGACCATTCCTATTGTTTCATTAATCATCCAGCTGCCTCCCTTCAAGTATTTTCGCGTATGCAATTGAAGCTATAAAGCTCATAAGAGCCCAAATGAGCCCTATATCCATGAAAAAAGATTCTTTATAGTAAAGAGCTATTAGAGCCAGTATGCCTATAGTCAGGACACCAAAGATATCCACAGAGACAATCCTGTCTGCTGATGTCGGGCCGAAAATTACTCTTAGCAGTATCAAAACTGCAGAAAACAAGGTGACGTTAATGAGCTTAAAGAGCATATCACCCTGGTAAACGAAAAAATTAAAGAAAATAAATGCCGCAATTATTAGAAGCCCAATCAGCCATCTGATAAATTTAATGTTGAATGGTTTCATTCGAATATCTCCTCCAGTATTCTTTCAAATGGGCCGGAAATGATCTCTGTGTTCTCGTCAATATCCCTGGGGTTCCGTGCCTTGATATCTATCCAATGGATGTAGAGTTCACCTTTTCCGGGATTTATATCCACCGTCATTGTTCCGGGAGTAAGAGTTATGGAGTCTGCAAGTACAGTGCGTGCGGAATCTTTCGTAAGCCCAGTCTTTATCTTTACTATTCCCGGATTTATGGGGAGCATCGGGTGAACTACAATCCAGGCTACGTGCAGGTTTGCCTTTATCATCTCCCGGATGAAGACAAAGAAATATTTTATGAAAAGCAGAGCGCGGTGAACCGGGGATTTTGATTTTTCTGTGGTTATTAGGAAATGCCCTGAAACGAGGCTTACTAAAAGAGAAATTATCAGCCCGGCTGTTATCTCCTGAAGATCCGTAAAGCTGGTCAGTGCCATCCAGCATAGGATAGAAAGTATGAAAACTGTAAGGCGGCTTTTATTTTTAATTTTCATAATGTCTCCATTCCAAAAAATCATTTCCCCATTACCAGGTGAATATATCCGGTCTTATTAAGTATCGAGTTTACAACAGGATCAAGTGTGGCCTCTTTTATTCCGGGTATGATCATTAGGCTGCTTATAATGCAAAGCGCGGCAAGCGTTATCATTGCGGCATTCATACGCCAGCCCGCACTTACTTCCAGGCTTTCCAATTCCTTTTCCCCCCTGAATCCGTAACGCTGCACCTTCATGAATGAAGCCAGTGTAAGAAGACTTCCTGCAATAGCCAGAAATGCATAGACGGGGTGATGCGCCTGAATGAGGGCGATTATTATAATAAGCTTGCTGAAAAATCCGTTAAAAGGTGGAATGCCTGAAATTGAAAGCGAGGCAACCATGGATGTCTGAGATGTTACAGGCAGAAGCTTTGTAATGTTAGACATTTTCTTTAAGTCGCGTGTGCCCAAAGACATCTCAATTGCCCCGGCATTATAGAATAAAAGTGACTTAAAAAGTGCATGGTTAAAAAGGTGAAATATCCCTCCAAGAACACCAAGCGGAGTTGCAAGCCCAAGGCCGAGGAAAATATAGCCTATCTGGCTTATGCTGTGATAGGCAAGCAGGCGCTTTAAGTCCCATTGCCCGATTGCAAGTATGACTCCTAAGATTATTGAAGCCGCGCCTAAGGCCATAAACATTCTCATGAATATTTCAGGAGCCCCGAGTACGTTAAAGAATAGCCGGGTTAAAACATAAACTCCCAGAGCTTTTATGAGTACACCAGAAAGCATGGATGATATTGGGGCAGGTGCCGAAGAGTGTGCATCGGGCAGCCATGCATGAAAGGGCATTATGGCAGCCTTAAGGCCGAATCCCGTCAGCAGTAGCCCGCCAATCCAGTAGGTCAGCTTTTTATCCAGCGTGGGCATCACCTCGGCAATTTTTGCCATATTCAGGTTTGAAGTGGCCGAATATGTTACGGCTATCGCAAGCAGTATAATGGTCGAGGAAACTGACCCCATAACTGTATACTTAAAAGAGGCCTCGAATTCCTCGGCCCGTCCTCCAAAGGCAACAAGAGCAAAAGCCGAGAATAAGGAAATTTCTGTAAAGACAAAAAGGTTAAATAGATCACCCGTTGCAATTACACCATTCATCCCGGTTACTAAAAGCATGAAAAGAGCATAATATTTCCAGTCCTGCCACATGTGCCTTATGTACTGAACAGAATATATAAGCGATGTAAGCGAGATTAAGCTGACCATAACCAGCATATAACTTGTAAGGGCATCCTGAACAAGTACAATTCCATATGGAATTGGCCAGGCACTCATCTCATATTTTACAGTCTGGCCGTTCATTCCAAAGAAGGAGAAAACTGAGAGCACAAGAAGTGAAAGAGAGGCAATAAATGAAATGAGGATTGCCCAGTCATCCTTGTCCCCTGCAATGAGCGTAATAAGGAATGCGGCCAGAAGAGGAATAATTATATAATATGGCAGTATCATCCCCGCAGTCTCCTTATTTTTGTTATATCAAAGGTCTTATACTTTTCAAAAAGCCTTATGGCAAGTGAAACCATCATGGCCGTGGTGCCAAGTTCAATTACTATGGATGTCAAGACGAGAGCCTGCGGCAAGGGATCCACCATCTGCTGAACTTCTTTTCCTTCTGAGAGTATCGGGTAGACCGAATTATTCCTGTAGCCTATAAGAACGAGGAAAAGATTTGCCGCATAGCCCATTATCCCGAGGGCAAGAATGATTTTAACCAGGTCCCTTTTGACCAAAACACCGTATAACCCCACGAGAAATAAAATTATACATAGCAGATAGACTGTCATTCTTCATCTCCTTTCCCGGTATCTATTGCTGCAAGGACCCAGACTACAAGAAAGAGCGACATACCGACTTTTACGCCTATTATTATATTTAGCGGCAGAATGGTGCCCGAACTGATAAGACGAAACAACGTCCCGTGCATCAGAAAGTTACTTAAAAACGCCCCTCCTGCGGCAAGCCCCAGAATTCCAACTATAAGGAAGAGAGTTGCCGTGGAAGCCTCTATGTCCTGCAGGAGTTTTATGTTAAGCCATTTGGCCGTGTATTCACGCCCGTATGCAAGTAGTACATTTAAGAGTGCTAAAGCAATAATTACGCCTCCTCCAAAGCCGCCACCCGGCGTAAGATGCCCGTGCAGGATTATATAAAATCCGTAAAGTATAATAAGCCATACAGTAACCCGCGTAACGGTCTTTACAATTATGGTCATCCCGCTATTTTGCATGATATTCCTCCTCGCCTTTTGGTGCCTCTTTCTTTGTGCGGGCTTTGATGCGGAGAATGGTAAGCGAGCCTAAAATAGCGGCAAATAAAACAGTTACTTCTCCAAGCGTGTCATATGCCCTGTAATCCAGAACTATAGGCGAAACTAGATTTGCTGCCCCGGTCTGCCGGGCTCCGTTGTCGAGATAATACTGTGAGGTGGTCATTAGTGGAGAACCGAAAGGAGGCAGTGCACTGAAGGCTGATATGCTGAAAATGAATATCATCGCAAGCGTAATAATGGTAATACCCGCAAGTATCATATTGACTTTAGATGGCTCTTCCTCATGGTAATCTTTTTTAATAAAGGCCTTGATCAGAATTATTAAGGCAAAGATCTCAAACAAGAACTGCACAATTGCAAGATCCGGCGCCTGAAGAAACAGAAATGAAATTGAAACTCCAAGGCCCACTACACCAACTGATATGATTGCAGAAAGAATGTCTTTTATCTCGAGGGCTACAATGCTGCCCAGGATCATAAAACTCAGTATAAATATAAGCCATGTCTCAACAGGCATTAGAACCTCCTTTTATTAAGGACATTCATGGAAAGTTAAATGAGCAATATCAGTAATAGCATTCCAAGAATTATATAAAGGACATAGAGCTGTAACTGCCCGGTATGCGCTTTCTGCAGTACGCCTGAAACCCCGAATGTCATCTTCCCCAGAATTTCATAAATGTCAAAATACTTTTTATCTGCCCAGTCGTAAACGGCCTTTAAGGGGCGCATATTCCTTATTTCATTATAGAATTCAGCGCCCGAGATCCTGAACTTCTCCAGCGGCAGGCTGCCTCCCAAATACTGGTCATCAAAACGTACTCTGGCAATAATGCTGTAGATAATAATTGCCAGAATATGCATCAGTGCAAAAGCCACAAAAATAAACTGTGGATCGTAAAGGCCTGTAAACGCAGGAATTGCCCCGGTCTGTTCAGCTGATACGGGATAGATGAAGCCCTTTAAGGGAATTTCGAGGGCAAACAAGCCAAACATTATACACAATAGTGAAAGCAGGGCAGTGGAAATCCATTGATTGAAAGGCGCCTCCCTGATATTTTCATATATCTCAGGCCTCCTTCCAAGAAAAACTGCATGAATAAATTTCATAAAACTTCCAAGCGTAAGCACACTTCCAAACAGGGCAACTAAAAGACAGACCATCATCCATAATTGGTAGCCTTCTGAAAGCGTCTTTGTTTTCTCCAGAAGCCCCTGATAGATCATCCACTTTGAAAAAAATCCGTTATAAGGAGGAATGCCTGAAATTGAAAGCGCACTTATAAGCGATGCAATAAATGTCATCGGCATGTTTCTTCCTAATCCGCCAAGATAATCGAGCTCATTTGTCTTTGTCTTTTTTTCAACCGAACCAAGGCTTAAGAATAAACCAGACTTATAAATTGTATGATTTATAAGGTGGAAAAGTCCCCCGGCATATGCCAGGACATTTCCGCTGCCTATACCCATAATCATATAACCCACCTGACTGACAGCGTGATAGCCAAGAAGCCTGCGGCCATTGTGCTGGTAAAGCGCCATCATAACTGCTGTAATTACAGTAATTGCACCCAGGCTTACAATTATCATATTAATTAAAACTGAAACACTGAAATAGCTGGTCATCATTCTTGCAAGAAGATAAATGCCCAGGAGCTTGTCATTGGCTGCAGGCAATAAGGCGGCACTTTCAATGGGAGAATCCTTGCAAAAGTCCGGAACCCAGGTGTGCAGCGGGAAACCTCCAGCCTTGGCAAGAGAGGCAATCAATAAGAAGAAAAATGCCAGATAAGACACTCCGCTGCTTAAGGGAATATGAAGATTATTTAATGAATATCCTCCTTGTGGAAGGAGACGGCTCATCAAAACGAATCCCATTATCATAAAGGTATCGCTTCCACCTGCAATTATAAAAGTCTTTTTTGCAGTCTTTGGTGCGTCGCCTGAAGTCTTAAGAGTTGCAAATAAATATAGTGTCAGGCCGCTAAGGCCCCAGAAGATAATGAAACTGATTGAATTTACACTTGCCACAACACCGTTACAGAAAGCTACAGTTAGGGGATATAAAATAAAAAACCTCTTTTCAGTTTCGGGACTTACTCCCTTTAAGGAAAACAGGAGTATAATAAAGCTGAGTATCTGAATAAATACGAGTGCAAATAAACCGAGTTTGTCCAGAGAAAAGACCGCCTCCCGGAAGAGATATACTGTTTCCTGGGGGCTAATAAATATCCTGTAAACAAGGAAAAGTGAACAGATCATTACCAGCAATACCATCCCCTTCTGCAGCCTTCGGGGAAGAAATATATTTATGAGGCCTGCAATAAGTGGAATTATTATGATTAGACTTAGTTCATTTGTCTCCATATAACTCCCTCCTTATCTCCTCTGTCCTTTCACGTGAGAGTTTAATCAGATCAGCCTCAAAAGGTTCATGACTCTTATCTATTAGTCTAATCGACCTTTCAGTACAGCAGTAGCAGGGGTCCACTGAGGCAAGCGTTATTAGTGCGTCTGAAACCGGAATTCCCTTGCATGAGACTTCAAAAGTTGGAATATTGACGTAGCTCGGTGCACGCACCTTGTGCCTTAAGGGGCGGTTTGTTCCGTCAGTCCTTACGTAATGAAACACCTCTCCACGGGGCGCTTCATACCTGCCAAGGCCTTCTCCTGCAGGAACTTCTTTTACATTGTTCAAAATAGGGCCCGAAATTTCACTTAAAGCGTTAAGTGCCTGCCTGCATATTTTTATGGATTCAAAAATCTCAAGCGCCCTTAATAAAAACTTATCGTATACATCGCCATTGTTTAAGACTATTTCATCAAAACTGACAAATGGGTATGCATCCGTTGGTTCATCTTTGCGGACGTCAAGCCTGAGCCCTGAAGCTCTTGCAACAGGCCCGACCGCGCAAAAGCTTATGGCATCTTCTTTTTTAAGTACGCCTACGCCTTTAAGCCTTGAATGAAGTACGGGATCGTCATTTAATGCCTTTGCAATCATTTCCACTTTCTTTTCAATCTCATCAAGAGTTCTGTTTAATTCCGGGATTACCCTCGTATCTACATCTTTTGCAACCCCTCCTATTCTCATCATTCCGTAATGATTCCTGTTGCCTGAAATAATTTCAAACATCTGCAGCACCGGCTCGCGGTATTTCCATGCCCACATCCAGAGTGTGTCGTAACCTATGAAGTGTCCTGCAAGCCCCATCCAGAGCAGATGGCTGTGAATCCTTTCAAGTTCCCCTATGAGAGTTCTTATATAGCAGGCTCTAAGCGGAACTTCAATATCAGAGACGTCTTCAACTGCATGCACAAATGCCAGCGGGTGCGACGTTGAGCATATGCCGCAGATCCTTTCAACAAGATATATTGACTGCGTGAAAGTCTTTGTCTCCGAAATCAGCTCATGCCCCCTGTGCATCCAGCCCGCCTCCATGTCTATGCCTGTAACTGTTTCGCCGTCCACAATAAGCGTAAAGTACTCAGCCTCTTCGAGTAGTGGGTGAAATGGCCCGATAGGAATAGTGTTCTTATTCATGTGATCTCCTTAAATCTTAAAGGGACCTTTATGCCCCGCGGGTGATTGCCCGTTAAAAGAGGCTCAGGCCTTGGATGCCCTTTGAACTCTATTCCCCAAAGTTCATGCATCTCACGTTCGATCCATTCGGCTCCTTTTACTATCATCGAAATTGAATCGGTCTGAGGATTTTTTTTATCTTTTACCAAAACACGGGCGCTATAGTAAGTGCCTGCCATATCCAATGAGAAGTGATAAATCACCTCCAGGCATTCGTATGTCTCAAGCGCTGTTGCAGTGGAAAGCCTGCAGTGCATTTTATTAAACAGGTGTCCCGCCACTTCACGGATGAATCCCTCCCTGACCTCAAAATATATGCGCCTTGGCTTTACTGCTACATTTGTAATTTTGTCTTTCATGGCAGCAAGAAACTCTATTGTAAGCGTGTCTGCCGTTGTGTAGTTGTTTTTTTTGTCGCTATCCATTAAGCACCTCCACAAGTTTAACTACCCCGTCAATCATCGCCTCTGGCTTTGGCGGGCAGCCGGGAATGTAAAGGTCAACGGGGATCACCTCTGTGCGGTCCTTTACAATGTTATAGCTGTTCTTAAAACAGCAGCCCGAGGCAGGGCAGGTACCAACGCCTACAACAAAACATGGCTTTGGCGCCTGTTCATAGAGTTTTTTTACCTTTGGCGCAACTTTCTGATTAATTACTCCGCTGAGTAAAATAACGTCGGCATGCCGGATGGAGCCGACAAGCCTAACACCAAAGCGCTCCAGATCATATTTAGGCGTCAGGAGATCAAGTATTTCAATATCGCAGTTGTTGCATGGGGAGGCGCTTAGATGAAATATCCAGATTGATTTTGCCAGCCTTCTTTTATACCAGCTCATATATTTGTAAACTCCAAATAATTGTCTCAGAAACCGAATACAGAGAGCACAAGAGCAACAAAACCTGCAAGTGCAGCGTATTTCCAGAAGAAATTAAGCGCTGTATCAATCCTTATTCTTGGATTGGTATTTTTAATTATTATCATTAAAAGGAGAATGAATATGTATTTCACAACCGATAAGACTATTCCGAAGCCTTCAAACTGAAATCCGCCAAGGAAGAGAATTATAAGGAGGAACGGAAAAACAACGTACATCATAAAATGAGTGAGCTTCCAGAATGCCAGGGGAGGACCGCTGTATTCCATAAAGGGCCCATCCACAATCTCTGTCTCAGCCTCCGGAATGTCAAAGGGCGGAAGGCTCATCTTGGCCTGTATGCAAAGGAGGCCTACTATAAAGCCTATTATCCCGGAAAGCGAGCCGATGAATGCCCCGTTTACTTTCTGAAACATAATTATGCTGTCCAGACTCAGACTGTAGCCCGATTTTACTACGGGTATAAGGCATATGAGTATAAAGGCAAGCTCATCTGCCATTAAAAGCTTGATTTCTCTGCCCGAACCGAGACTTGAGTAGACGTTCCCTGTAGATGAGCCGCCAAGAATAACCATAAAGGAGTATACCATAAGAAGGTATATTACAACTATTATGTCTCCGCCAAAACTTTCGTTAAAAAACAAAGCCATGCCCAGCATAGATGAAATTAAAACGAGCGCCGCAAAAGCAATAAAGGGGGAGAGAATAAAAAGTGAAAAAACACCCTCTTTTACCGCAATTGTTTCTTTACCGAGAAGCTTAAAAAAATCGTTGAAATTTTGGAAAAGCGGGGGGCCGACCCTGTACTGAAATCTTGCAGAGAGCTTCCTGTCGGCCCAGCCTGCAAGGAGACCCAAAACTCCTGTAAAGAGAAGCCCCGGAAAAACGAGCAGGTAAAAAATAGATTCAGGTCTCATAGCTTCCCCTCCTTTTTTAGCCAGCTCTGGCTCTTTACGGCCAGATGTTCTCCTGCAAAATATATATGCTCCTTCGGGTTTTCAGATTCTATTTCTCTTAAGGTTATCGTGCCTTCAGGAGCAGTCCTGACGCATGCAGGTATGTAAGTCTTAGAGTTACTTAACTGCTTTAAACAATAGTCACATTTGGATGTAACATAGTTTATTACTTCGGGAAATATGGTCCCGAAGGGGCATGCCAGTACGCAGCTTTTGCATCCCACACAGCGCATATTATAGCGCTTTATCAATCCGTTTTCCTGATGCTCAAGCGCCTCCTTTGGGCATGCTGCCACGCAGAAGGCTTCTTTGCACTTGCGGCAATAAACCGAGAATTCGGCAATTTCTATCATCGAAAATTGTCCCGGATTTTCCCGGTGGAAAATGTAAGAACACTCAATTTTTTCTGCGGATTCTCCTGATTCCAGAAGGGCGGGAATATCAATAAATAACTTTTTTAATCCCATATCGCCTCCTGGTGCTTTAGCTGCGAATATCTGAATACCGGCCCATCCTTGCATGCATAGTATGGCCCGATAACACAATGCCTGCACTGCCCGAAGCCGCAGTACATTTTCTTTTCCATCGACAGATAAATATTCTCCTCACTAAATCCATATTTAAGTAGATCCATCGTGCCGAATTTCATCATCACAGGCGGGCCGCATACTATTGCAGGATTGCCGTCGGGAAGTATATCTACCTGAGCGAGAAGTTTTGTTACCAGGCAGACATTCTCCTCCCACTCCTCACCGGGCGGAACTTCATCAACTGCACGAATGAATTTTACTTTATTAATATTTTTCCACTCCGGAACGAAATCTTTATAAATACAATCCTTTGGTGACTTTGCCCCCGCCAGAAATGTTATGCTCTTATATTTATCAAGATCGTGCAGGAGTGTCAGGAAAAGTGACCTCAAAGGGGCAAGCCCGCAGCCGCCTCCAAGAATAAGTATGTCTTTGCCTTCAAATTTCTCGAGCGGGTAAGAGGATCCATACGGGCCCCTTAAGCCCACAAAATCTCCCACTTTGAGCTTGTGAACATACCCCGTTACAAATCCTGCTTTCATTACTGTTACGTCAATACACTCCGAGACGTAGTGCGATGAAGAGGGGGTAAAAGGGCCTTCACCAATTCCCGGCACGGTAAGTTCGATAAACTGCCCCGTCCTGAAACTTAACGGCCTCTCAGTCCTGATTCTAAGCGTCCTGATTAACGGCGACTCCTGAATAATGTCGTAAATTGTGCCCCTCATTACCTCATAAGGATTATCCATATTATGCCTTTTGAGATATTTCTAATATGTTTTCCCCCGGTCCCGAATCGGCATCTTTGGCTGCCGCTTGCGGTGAATCGAGCACTTTTTTAGCCATCATAACAAAATCGAATCCTAGAGCGCAGACGTCCATACACCTTCCGCAGCCCGTGCAGCCAGGAAGTGAGAAATTGCTTTTCATGTATGAAAACTTGCACATAAGCCTGTTCCGGAATCTTTGATGCATCTTAGGCCTGGGCGTGCCCCCGCCGGCCACTCTTGCATAACCATGAAGCTGGCATGAATCATACGTCCTGACTTTAATAAAATCCTTGCCATTTGATTCATCATTAAGTATAAGGCAATAGCAGCTGGGACACGAATTTGTGCAGCTGCCGCATCCAACGCAGTTTTCTGAGGTCTCAAGCCATAGGGAGGCTTCATCTTTAGCGGAATATTTCTCCTCCCTGGCACTGAGTAAGGCATGTATCTGTCTGTTCAGATCCTCTGTTAACTTTTCTCTTTTGGCTCTGACTTTCTGAAGAATTGCTTCCTGGGCGCGGTAAGTGTCTGTGTATTTTTTCATCTCAAAGAGGAATTCTTCCCCCTTTGAGCTGCCAACAGTAATAAAATAGTCCCCCTCCAGCTCCGAAAGGTTAAGGTCGTACCCTTTTTCTGCATAGGGTTTTCCCCCAAGGAACGTACAAAAGCAGTTAGAAAGAGGCCGTGTGCAATCAAGGCTTATTATGATAGAATTATCCCTCCAGCATTTATAGGCCTCATCGGTAAAGCCGGATTTTGTCAGTGCGGTGTCCAGAATTGAAAGTGCGTTTAAGTCGCATGCCTTAAGGCCCGCAATAAGCCTCCTCTTCCCGTTACTTTCTGCCGGGAAGACCCTTTCTCTTGGCGGGTAGAATAAAAACTTCACCGGGTCTACTGTGCGGTACATCCCTAGGTCAATTGTTTTATCTTCAAAACGCAAAGGCTTAAAGAAGAGGCTGTCGCTTTGGCTAAAATATGGCCTGGAAGGTGTAATGATCTCCTGAATTGACAATAGCTTTTCGGAAAGAATTTTCTTCAGAAACGAGTTGAAATCCGAAACCTGAACTATCATAAAATACCTCCGGGGAAATTTTGGCGTATTTTAGACAAAGCTGATTTCAGTAATTAAGTATTTACTCGTTTTCTATTTTTCTGTATGGATAGAAAAATAAATAGAAAAGGGGAGTGCACTTCTCCTTTGTAAGGAGAAAATATCTTATTAAAAATTGAACTCTGAAAGTATTCTGTACAACAAACAGGGCCTTCAGAGACTTACCCCTGAAAAACGGACCCCCGTGTCTTGTCAATAATATATAAGTTTGCCGTTAAAAATCAATAGGACAAAAGCTATGCTTGTAATACCGTGTTGATTTGGAAAAAATGTGACCCTGCGGGTGTATGAATGGAATATCTAATAGAGAGAAAAGGCTGCACACGGAATGTATGCAGCCTGCAAAAATTAAAGAGTCAATAGTATGAACATCTGCGCTACAAGCACTCTTAAGAACATTGCCAGCGGGTATACCGTGGCATAAGCCGTCGACTGTGCCTGCACGGGGGCCAGTGAATTGGCGAATTCAAGTGCCGGCGGATCTGTCATCGTTCCGCTTATAAGACCGCATATCTTCAGGTAATTAAATTTCATAAGGCGTGCTATTACTGAAATTATCATTATCGGGAAGAATGTGATCGCAGCCCCGTAAAGCATCCACCAGTAACCGCCATTCCAGATCGTACTGAAGAAATTTGCGCCTGAGAGAAGACCCACGCTCGCAAGGAAAAGAATAATTCCTACTTCCCTTAACATCATGTTTGCCCCGGGAGTCATATAGAAATCCATCTTTCCTACTCTTCCTTTATATCCAAGCAGAATAGCGACAATGAGCGGGCCTCCGGCCAGCCCAAGTTTTGCCGGGGCAGGAAGGCCGGGAATGAAAACCGGTATGCTGCCAAGGATTATGCCTAAAAATATTCCGATAAAAATCGGTATAGTATTGGGCACCGATAATTCTTTTACTGAGTTTCCAAGCTCGCTCCTGATTTCGGTCAGAAGGTCCGTCTTTCCTACTATCCTTACCGTATCGCCGAATTCGACTGTTGTATCCAGCGAGGGAAGTATTTCCATTCCCGCCCTGTAGATGCGCGTTATATTCGCTTCATAACGGCGGTAAATACCTATCTGCTGTATCGTTTTGCCAGCGTATTTCCTGTTTGTGACCAGAACGTTGGTCATGGATAACTCACCCCTGATCTCACGCTTTTCCTGTATTTTGACTTCACCGATCTTCAGGCTGAGATTCTCGATGTGGTTTTCCGTCGATACTCCAAAGAGTACATCCCCTTCTTTTATTATTTCACTGTCTACAGCCACCAGATACTGGCCGTCGCGCTTTATACGCGAAAGAACCAGCTCCTTGTCAATTATGGTCTGTATATAGCCTATCTTCTTTCCGAAAAGCTGTGGATTTGTAACGCAAATGGTTACACTTTCAAGCTTCGTGGTCAGGCCTTCAAGGTTCTTTGTATAATTGTCAGCTTCGTCCTTTATTTTTATCCTGAAAAATACCCTGACAAGTATCATCGTAAGAATGATTCCCATGACACCGAACGGATATGCTACTGCATAACCCATGCCTGAGAGATTAGCTGCCTGAGCCCCGGTCTTTGAGAATTCATGAAGCACCTGCTGTGTTGAGCCGAGACTTGGTGTGTTGGTTACAGCCCCGCACATGATGCCGGTTACCAGAGAGGGAGGAAGCCCATAAATTTTGTAAATGCCAAATGTTATTGCAAGATTTAATAAAACTATTGAAGCCGCAAACAGGTTAAGCTTCAGGCCTTCATTCTTGAATGTTGAAAAAAAACGCGGGCCTATATCAAGCCCGATTGAATAAACAAATAAAATTAAACCGAAATCACGCGCGAAGCCAATTACGGCTCCTTCGGCGCGTGCTCCCAGGTGAGCAATCAGCAGACCTGAGAAAAGTACCCCAGCAATACCAAGCTTTATATTTTTTATTTCGACTTTTCCGATAATTACACCTGAAAAAGCAGCAAGACAAAGATAAAGAAGTGTTGAGGCAGTGTTTTGTGTCGTTAATAATGTGTAAAGAAAACTCATAGCTTGTTTTATAGTATCTGGTTATTGAATAAATGTAATTTGAATGTTTAGCAGCAATCACTCATTTTTTGAATGAATGATTATGAAATAATACAGCGGAATATCTGCTTTAAGCGCTTAAGCAGCTATGCTTTGGATGTTATTATTTGATAATCATAAACTATTATGCGTGTACCAAGGGAATGCAATGTGAGTTAAAGAAGGTAATAACCAGAAACACATACATTACCAGTCACCAAATTACTACTTATAAAATCTGGTTTCAAAAATAGAGAAAAATTTCCTTATTGACAATCCGCCTCTCAATTTAGCTGATAATAACAGACCTCCTGGCCTCAATATATATGGCTAAAAAGTATGTATGTAAATTAATGTACATTGACTCTGACACTATGAATATATATATCAATTGTTGTCACCATACACGTAAAAAGAACCGGTGGAATATGCTCATAAATAAGGAATAAGACTCTCATAATAAAAATTAGAACTGAACCTCTGCCGGTTTTTATTAAAGGTATGAGGCACACCTGCTCTGATGCAGATGATTAATTTATAGTTCTTTAATTTTTTATGTGGGAGGATTTATGAGACGTATTATTTCAGGTTATCTGTCTTTAGTTGTTCTTTTCTCTTTTATTTTTATTTCATGCAGTAAGGATGCTGAAATACCAACTGCCATAAGCCAGTCCGCAACCAGCAATGGCACCGCTTCATTAGATAAAATTGCTTATGGCTCACAAACTGTAGTTGCAACGGACCTCAATCAGCCCAGAGGACTAATATTCGGTCCTGATCAGATGCTCTACGTTTCTGAATCAGGTACCGGAGGGTGCATTTCAACCGTTGGGCAATGCGAACAGGTGCCCCCGCCAATCGGGCCATATCTGGGCGGAAATAACGGAAGCATAACAAAGATAAATATATCCCAGGGTACTTCCCAGGGACAGTCAAAAATAAATACTAATTTCCCTTCAACCCAGACCGCTGCTACTTCAGGAGGTGATTTGACCTCAATCAGCAGCGTAGCCTTCTATCAGGGGAACCTCTATGCACTTCTTTCCGGAGCGGGCTGCTCTCATGGCCATCCGGAAATACCTAACGGAATTCTGCAGGTCAATAACGACGGCTCATGGCATCAGATCGCCGATATAAGCAGCTTCCTCAAGGCCAATCCTGTCGCACAGCCTGAAGCCGAGGATTTTGAACCCGACGGCGACCTTTACAGCATGACTGTAGTTGACAATTATCTCTATTTCATTGAATCGAACCATGGTGAACTTGACAGGTATAACTTTAATACGGGCAGTATTGAACGCGTAGTGGATATTTCTAAGACGCAGGGACACATTGTGCCCACAGCAATTGCATTTAAAGATGGATACTTCTATGTGGGAAACCTGACCACCATTCCTTTTCCCATTGGTGCGGCAAAGATCATGAAGATAAGCCGGGATGGACAAAGCTTAAGTACTTATGCCACGGGGTTTACTACCGTGCTGGGACTTACATTTGACAACTCCGGAAACCTTTATGTCCTTGAAACATCAATCGGTAACGGGCAGCCCCCGTTCTTTGCTCCAAACACAGGAAGGATAATGCGCATTACAAATGGCGACGTGAATAATGTTACAGAAGTAACAAGCGGCCTCAATTTCCCGACAGCAATGACACTTGGGCCCGACGGCAACCTCTATGTTTCAAATAACGGTTTTGCCAGTGCCCCCGGAACAGGCCAGGTTGTAATGGTAAGTATCAGTAGTGGCGGCTGCGGCTGCAATAACGGCCAGACAATAGCAGGCAAATAAATTTTCCACAAAAAGAAATGTGAGAATTTAGAACTATGCACATACCAAGTCCTTCGAAGAAGGACGAAACCTCAGAAGCCCGGGGTACTGGAATTCCCGAAGGGAATGACCGCACCCCGGGTTGCTTGTAATAGCCAAAATCACTAGATTTTAACATCTGAAATCCTTTATAAACGTGTTCTGAACAGAAACAGTAATTTTGGAGGCGGTCATGTCCAGATTCTCCTGCTTTTTAGTTATATCTGTTCTGCTGATGAATTTCAGCCTGTACTCACAGGACGGCGCTACATGGACGAGTATCGGTCCTGAAGGCGGCATGGTCCAAAAAATAATAGCCCCCTCTTCAAATAAGAGCATTGTATATGCCTCGGTCAGCAACTCCAGTCTTTATAAAAGTGAAAACGCGGGAGCCACCTGGAAACTCCTTAAATGGTTCCCCTCCGGAATTAACGCCTTTGATGTTGCACCTTCAGACCCTGATGTAGTCTACGTGGTTTCTGACTCCCTCTATATTTCGAAAAACGGGGGCGGGGACTGGCAAAAAGCCGGTGTGCCTGGTAAATCTTTTTATTATCTAACAGTGGATCCTACTGAATCTAAGACAATCTATGTGTCGGCATTTAATACTACACCCGGCATCTGGAAATCTGAGGACTCGGGTAACAGCTGGACGTTTGTTCCCTTTACGGGAAATGTCATTATGATCGCTGTGGATCCAACTTCAAATAATATCGTTTACGCCTTCTCTGGCCAGGCCCAGATGTACCGGAGCATAGACTACGGTAAAAAATTTGAGCTCTTAAGCCAGGTGTTAACAGGCGGTTCACTGTACCGGCTCCTCATTGATCCTACAAACAATAAAAGACTATATGTTTCAAGCTCCGAGGGCGTCTTTAAGTCCATTGACGGAGGTCTGAGCTGGAAGGAGAAAAATTCAGGGGAAATTGATAAGGACCATCCATTGACGGAAGATATTATCCTGGACCCACTCCACCCTAACCGCCTCTACAGGTCCGTTAACAATAACTGGATTACATTTATGAGTACCGATTTCGGGGAATCCTGGAAAAAGACAAGTCTGAAGGCCGGTTCACTTACAATTGCCGCCGACACTATTTTACTCTCCGCTACACGTGACGGAATCTATGCTTCAAATCCCGATGGTGAAAATGTCCGCCAGAGCAATAAAGGAGTTAGCAGTACAACTATCCGGAGCATAGCCGTTTCTTCAGAAAATGACTATAAAGTTTTTGCGCTTACTGAAGATCAGGGACTTGCAAAAGCAAGCCTTTACACATTCCAGGAAGGAAGCACTGAATGGCAGAAATCATTCTGGGGCCGGGGTGCCTCGGAAATTGCAGTTAGCCCCTTTAACCCTGAGTTTGCTGTGGGGGGATTTAATCTGGGCTCAGACCGTGTAAACTTTACTTCAAACAGGGGAGCCTCCTGGTACTCCACCGCTTTGAACGACAACATGCTCTCTGTAGCATTCAGCTCATACGATTCCTCGGTTATCTTTGCCGGAGCATTCAATGGATTTTACAAGAGTTCTGATTATGGAAGAAACTGGGCTAAAATAAACTTCCCTGAAATCTACTCCAGATATTATCATGATGTGCTGCATATCTCGACGGCAAAACATGACAGCACCATGTTTATAATACTGGAATCAGGGGACGACTGGTACTTGAAGAGAACTCTCTTAAGCTCAACCGATATGGGAGCAACATGGATTGATCATCATATTCAGCCTCTCTCAGTTTTAATACTCCCTTCCGAACCTGAAGTTGTTCTGTGCGGCACTTATACTCCATTCAAGCTTTTAAGAAGTACTAATTCAGGAACTAACTGGACGGAAATAAAAATTGCAGATGGGCGTATAATTGTATTTTCACTGGAAAGCCATAAAGACATTATATATGCCGGAACAGATCATGGCGTTTACTTCTCTAAAGACAAAGGCCTGACATGGGCTAAACTGGGTGTGGGTCCGGGAGTCGATAAAATCACATGTCTGGCATTTTCCTCATCTTCCGGAAAAGACGCAATTTTTGCCGGCACAACAGCAGGCGGCGTTTATATGCTTCAACTGGGACATACTGATAATGATGTAAATGGAATTGCTGAAGCCGGTAAGATTTCCGGATTCCGCCTGTCAAACAATTATCCTAATCCTTTTAACTCAACGACGACAATAGATTATGATATCCCCGCAAGCTCACGCGTTGTAATGGAAGTTTTTGACATGCTTGGCCGCAGACTGAATGTACTGGTAGATGAAGTAAAGCCTGCGGGAAGTTATAAGCAGAAAATTGAATTAAATTCATTTGCTAGCGGCACCTACCTCATAAAAATTACGCTCGGAAACAATCATGAGTCAAGAAAGATAATCCTGATGAAGTGAGTATAATTTTGCAGCCTTAAATAAAAAGCCCGGAGTAATTTGATCCCGGGCTTTTTATTTAAAAATTGAGCGTTGTATAAATCCCGTTATTGATTTAATTTTGTGCTTCTTTGTAATATTGAGAGAAAAATGAAAGGACTTAGCTGCATATTTATCATAGTTACAGCGCTTATCTTTACTTCCTGTAAGAATCCCGTTGAACCTGTCGCCAACAACGCCGGCACTTATGATTCAAATGGAGCCATTAAAACTATTAATGGAAAGATCCGGAACTGGACATATGGAGACAGCCTGATGATAGCAATGAGTTATTCCAAAGAAAATCTGATAATTTGTAACAGGGCGAAAGTAAATGCCGATGGAAGTTTCAGTATGAAACTGGAGGCTCCTCCTCTGGAAAGGCCCCGCCCTTTTATAAAGGATCCCAGGCTTCACTTAAGTGATTCGACAGCCGTGTTAACGTATATGGATAATTTTTGTATTTTCAAAGACAGCGCTTTTACTGATATCCCGGGAAGAAAACTGCCGGCAATTTATAGATGTGTTGAGTATCTGAACATTGAGGGCGCCGAAAATATGGATTACTACCACAGATATTTTGCTGAGTGGGTATATGCTTCAAAACCTCTTAAGGTTACAGGAGTTACTCAATATAACGGTGTACCTACAGATTCAGTAATTTACAATCTTGATCTGAAAAAAGGCTGGAATAAAGTTCATAATAAAATACTGCTTGCCAAAGAAAATACGCCGGGCGCTTATTCCAAATGTGAGACATATTCGGATAATTCATTAAAACCGGATTGGAATTTTTCCTGGCGCTGAAAAGGAAAAGAACTATTAAATAATAAAGCCCGGAATTATAACATCCCGGGCTTTTGTTAAATTGCAGTGCGGCAGAAATTCCCGTCTTCCTACTTCAGAAGTATCATCTTCTTTGCTGCCCTGTAACTCGTCTTTCCGTCTAATGAACGGGCCTCAACAGAATAGAAGTAAATTCCAGATGAGATGCTTCCATCGGTATCCCACACAATATTATATTTGCCTGCTTTTTCAACTTTGTTCACCAGCTGTGTTATAACCTGCCCGATGGTGTTGTAAATAGTTATTTTTACATTACTTTCGTTTGCAAGCGAATATTTAATGTTAGTCGAGGGATTGAACGGATTGGGATAATTCTGTTCAAGATCGTATTTATATACTACAGCGTTCCCGGTCTCGGCCCCTGCTGTCCGGTCAATCTTTACATCCCAGCTGATGGAAGAAGTGTCTTTTGAGTTATAAACATATGCTGTCACTTTTATCTTCCCCGTATCAGTTTTTAAGGGGATAAACTTAAAAACAGAATCCGTACTCATTAATTTATTGTTCACATACCATAAATAATTTACCTTCTCGCCGTATGGATCTTCAACCTTCAGGCTGAATGGCATTTCCCTGCCTACCTTGGCAGAATCAACTTCTCTTTTATTAACCTGGATTACCTCAAAGTTTGCAGTATCGGTTACAAGTTTGTAAGGACTCCATCCCGTAATATCCGGGGGAAAGCTGTTGCTCCAGAATTTCTTCAGAATATTCATCGTAATTCTTTGAACAATACTGTCTTTCGGAAGGCCATATACCCAGTAAATTGTCGAGGAATTAAATACAGCGCCTCCCTTTTTATTTGTAAATAAGCCCATTGTGGTATGCCTGCCTTCAATTGTGTCTCCCTGGCCTACACATGGAGAAATGCCAAGTATTCTGAAATTCTTCGGGGTGCCGTCTGAGCCGATCGCCTTCGGAAGCCCCGCGTCCCAGCGGAAGAGTGCCCCGTCAGTCTCATAGCCGACGACACTGGCCAGGGAATCCTTCGGATCACGCCCGAATATCTCGCCATCTTTCAACCCGGTATTCTTAAAAAGCCAGTGCTGTGTATTATGAGCCGAAAATCCTCCATAGCCCTGTGCATGCGTGAAATCCTTGTGGTTTATATCATCCACATAGCCTGCCTGCCTGAAACTGGCCCCGAGGAACAGGTTTTCAGGCAGGTTCAACGGCTTGTCGTACCAGTTGACAGTCATCAGTGAATCCACCTTCCCAAATAAGGGGTCTGTCTGAGGATATTTATAACAGACCAGTGTATTGTCGTTATCCTCAATTCTGACCTGCCACCAGCAGGTGTTGCCGGAGAGGCTTAAGTACTTTCCACCATTATTTATATAGTTCTCAACATTGCGCCTCTGATCGCGCGACCAGTATTCGGCGTGCCCGGGCTGGATAACAATATTATAGTGCCTTAAAAGATCCGGATATTTATGAACGTCCATCTCGGTTGCCACTTCGTACCTGATGAAATTTGCCTCAAGCCATTTTATCATTTTATATGGGTAGGCTCTGAATTCAGCATATCCGCCGTTGAAAAGAGGCCTGTTAAAGGAAACCCGGGCACCCATTTGACCGTTTGTAGAGTTCTCGGGATATACGTTCTTTCCACCGAAAGTATTATAGGCAACCCAGTTAAAGAAAGGTACAACTACCAGGACATCGCCATAAGTGCCGGGATTTTTTTCTTTTACAAAAAACAGTAATGTTGAAACACCCCGCCCGGTATCTACAGGGAATCTTGCGGCGTATGCTCCTGATTCAAATGATTCCGTATTTATGCTAAGGCTTACGGGCCACCCACAGCCGGTTTCCCACACCCTGTCGGGCAGCTCCCGGTGCCCTCCCTGAATGTTGGGATATGTTGCAACCAGCTTTTCAGTTACTCCAAGCTTATAAATATTAATAGTATAGGACGATTGGGCTGTTGAAATATGGAGATCGACCGTCTCACCCCGTGTTACTGAGCAGGGAGAGGGATAGCCATTTTCATTGTAGGCTGCTCTCCAGGAAGAAGGCTGAGAAAATACCCTCTGGCTGGAAAAAGCTAAAAACAGTACTAGTAGCGACAAAAAAGATATTATTGAGACAAACGTATCTGATTTTTTCATAGAGCCCTCGGAGAATTTTATTCATATAATCTGTTGTAGTCATTCATTTCGTATTATTCTTCTACATATCTGGCCACTTATAATAATATTATAACAGGCTTATTACAAATTCAAATAAATTTTCATATGACGTGAAAATTCGCACAAATCATCATGAATTTTATTTATGCTATGTACATTCATTCCCCAACTTTTATTTTATTATTATCACACTTACTTCAGAAAAGGGTTTGATCCGTCTCACACAAAAAATTAACTGAAAAGTGGCCTTTTATATGGGAATATCTATGAAATATCTGCTTGCCTGGTGTGTATTGCTTTTACTTACTTTCGACTCATTCCCGGAGAGTCCGGATACTGCAAAAACAATTTGTATTATTACGAAAGATGATGATGTGGCAGCCTTCAGAACAATAGGAAGAATACTCAACGGATCGGGATATGACCTGGAAGACTCGGAAGAAGCGCTTATGGTTATTACTACCGAGATAATGAATAAGGACTTTGGAACCTTCCATCTGGATAAAATTGCCTTAAGACTCCGGGCTGAGATCACCATGACGGACAGTATAACCATTATTAAACTTTCCGGCGATTACCTGGAAAAGGGGATGATTAACCGCGAACTGGCAGAAGAGTATTTCGATCAGCATTCAATTGCAATTGCCCACCGACCCGCCTCTTCTCCGGCAGAAGAGACGGCATGGAGCTACATGATGGATGTAGCAGAAAAATATAAAAACGGAAAGATCCTCGTTCGGTAACATAATATTTTTACCAAAGACACGAATTTAATTTAGCCTGAGAGATTATGTTTACAGGAATTGATAAGCTGGAATATAAATTAAAAAAGAGAAGTAAAAGTAAACTCAAAGAAAGGAAATTAAACCTTCTCGAGGTGCCTGCAGTTAAAAAAATGCTCTTCTGGAAAGCATTCCCATACTCAATTCAAATAACTATTTTACTGTTTCTGATAGGATTTATCGTAATGGGATGGGGTGTTTATACGCCGGCAGGGCAGGATGAAGAGCTTTTTGCAAAATCCAATATAGTCTGCATGGTGATCTGGGGCATCTGGTGGCCCATAATGATATGGACAGTTGTTATTTGGGGACGGCTCTGGTGCATGGTATGTCCTCTTGAAATGATGAGCAGAATAGGCGGATGGATAGGGCAGCTGCTGAAAATAAAGAAGCTTGCAATAAGTAAACCTGTAAAATCCGGATTTATTATTGTAAGCTTATATGCCTTAATTCAGCTGCTTGCCTCTGGTACCGGGCTGCACTTTGTTCCTGCTTATACGGCTTTATTCCTTGTATGCCTTATCACTTATTCAATGATTATAGGTCTAGTTTTTAAGAACGGATCATTCTGTAAAGGGTTCTGCCCCATTGCGATGACATTAAATGCTTACAGCAGGGGAAGCATGCTGGCTGTAAGGGCTTCCTCAGAGGATAAGTGCGCGGAATGTAAATCTAAAAGCTGCATAAAGCCCGCTGAGAATAAAAGCATTTTCAATGCAGGCGGTGGCTGCCCGGCAAATATTTATCCGCCTCAATTAAAAAGCAACAAAGACTGCCTCTTATGCGGAAGGTGTCTGAAATCATGCAAATCGGGCAACATGCAGTTACTCCTCAGACGCCCTTTTAGTAAAACTGACCAGCGGCAGAAAAGAGCCTCCTGGGCCTTAACTCTCTTCATTATGATGGATAGCGGGTTTGTCATAAGCGAAGTTTGTGAGGAGTGGGATTTAACCGATAAGATCTTTATGGCTGTTCCACAAAGCTTCCTGAACTTTTTCAATTTACAGGGATATTCAGGGTGGATTGAAGGCATCTGGGCGCTTTTAATTTTTCCGCTGTTTCTATGGACTTTTACCGGAGTAATACTTAAAAGTATAGGGGTGGTAAAAAGCGTTATCCATCCATGGAGATCTTTTGCTCTTCGTGCCGTAATTATTTCCTCTTCACTGCATTTAATAAAGAGTCTGATACGATTTAGTGAATGGTCAGCTTTCTTCCCTTATGCACTCCACGATCCGCGGGGTATCAGGAACACAAGTGCTTTTCAAAGCGGCGTTTTATCTTATCCCCAGTCTGCTTTTAATCAGTTTTTCATTTTAGCAGTCAGTATTGGAATTCTTTGTTTTGCACTATATTTCTTCATACGTGAAAAGCATACAGAAAATACATAATTACTCGCCTTATAAACCCTGCCTGGAGAAAAGAAAATGGTAAATGGATGATGATTTATTCCCTTGTCTCTTTTGCTGCGACGTGACAGTCCCCGGCTGAACTTTAAGGTAATGTTCCGATAAATATTGCTATAAAAACAAAAATGTTATAAATTGAGACCCAATAAAAATCCTCCCCCAAATATAAGTAATAATAAAGTTCAATACTGTTTAGGAGTATCTGTCATGAGAAAACTGTTCTTACTTTATTCCACTCTTTGCCTCCTGATGACTTTTAATATTTACTCACAAGATTCATGGAAACCATCCCGGGGACCATACTCAATGGATATAACTCATGTTGCTTGCAAGCCCGGCGGCTATGTCTTTATATCAACAATGGATAACGGTGTCTTCCGATCCGACGATAACGGCAGCACCTGGAAAGCAATAGGAGACTTCGGAATTAATGGGCCCAGGTCAATGGCCGTGGGACCGGAGGGCAATGTATATGCCGGAGTCGAATTCGGATTTTTCCGATCAACAGATAACGGGAATACCTGGACCCTCATTTCAGGGGTTGGCGCAAATTGCATGGCTGTTGATCAGAAGACAGGCTATATTTATACCGGCGGTAATGACGGCGCCTATAGATCTAAAGACCGGGGCCTGAGTTTTCAAAAAGTTCACAACGATCCGACCGGCACATTTTCTCTGGCAGTCGATACCAGCGGGCGTGTCTACGCTGGGGGAAATGGCGTTTACGTGTCTTTTAACCATGGCGACAGCTGGCTTGCAATGAATAAGTGGACAGACCACCTTTCCGTTTCAGCTATGGCAGTAAGTGAAAAGGGAATCCTTTATTTTGGGGATGTCCAGGGAGGATTATATAAATCATCCGACCAGGCTAATAGCTTTCTGCCACTCTCAAATGAAATGAGTATTACATATGTCCCCACTATTGCCGTGAATTCAGAAGGAACAGTCTATATAGGATCATTGGACAGAGGAATCGTTCGCTCCACTGATAATGGAGCAAGCTGGCAGTTTATAAATAATGGACTGACGAACCCTGAAATTCAGACCTTATCAGTTGCTCCGGACGGAGGTCTTTATGCGGGCTCAAGAAACGGTTGCCTTTATCATTCAACAGATAAAGGAAATACATGGAAACAAATACAATTAGGCACTGCCAATACCCCGATCCATACTCTCATGACGGACTCAAGCGGAAATATATTTGCATTTTCGAAAAATAGCGGCGTATTCCGTACTTCAGATAAAGGGGCAAGCTGGTATGAGTGCGTTAGGGGATTCTATCGCCCAGGCTATTATTCAGCGGCAATAAATAAAAAGGGTGAGCTTTTCCTTTCGGGCGGTAACGGCTTCTATATGTCCACTGATCATGGTGAGAACTGGGTCTGCATGTATAATGCCAAAGATTACAGCCCGATGAATTATCTGCAGGCCCATACCAATGGAGAAATATTCGGCATTACCCAGTCTAATGATTTAATTAAGTCAACTGACAACGGGACCCACTGGACATTGGTAAGTAAGGACTTTAATTCAACTTATTTGAATAATTTACTCATAGCTCCTAATGGACATATTTTTCTAGCAGTATCATTGCCCAAAGGACTTTTCAGGTCAACTGACTTAGGAGTTACCTGGGAACAGAAACATAAAGGACTAAACGGGATGACTGATCCTGAGGCCTTTGGAGCATTTACAATCGATTCAAAAGGACAGTTATTCGCAGCTTTTACAGGTGACCAGGGCATCTACCGCTCGACTGATGACGGTGAGACCTGGACGCGTTCTATGAGTGGTCCCCCCAATACATCATTTGACGCAATGGCCTCAGACGGCAAAGACCAGTTAATAGCTGCCAGCTCCCAGCATGTTTACCGCTCAATTGACAATGGCGATAACTGGAAAGAAATCTTTGAGCCGGAAATGAATTTGTATATATACTCCATTATTTTCTATCCGAATGGCGAAGCATTTTATGGAACAGGCAGAGGAGTATACAGAGGAGTTGATTCATTGTATTCGGCTGTTGAAGGTAAGGCGGGTTCAATGCCTGCTGAATATTCACTTGCACAGAATTATCCGAATCCTTTTAACCCTACTACAACAATAAATTATTCAATCGCAAACCCGGGCTTTGTATCCCTGAAGGTTTACGACATACTGGGGCACGAAGTATCAACACTTGTAAACGGCATGCAATCGAAAGGAACGCATTCAGTAAAGTTTGACGGCAGCGGACTTGCAAGCGGTGTCTATATGTACCGCCTTCAGGCTGAAAAATTTGTAGAAACAAAAAAACTCTTACTCTTCAAATAACGAAGGTATACTCAGGTTCGAATTATAGTATTTCTGATGTAATCAATTCATAGGGACCAGATGCGACAAGAATATTGTTGAAAGCATTCTGGTCCCTTTTATTATTTTAAAGTCTCCTAAGCCTTGACAAGTCATATTATAATTCTTCAAAACTATATTGACAAAATTAATAAGATTATCTACTTTCCTTATGGAATCTTTCCTTTTCAATTCTAATTGACTGAACATCCCACGGGAGCTGTAAAATGAAAGCTTTATGTCTTTTAGGTATTCTTCTGGTTCTGACGGTTAATGCCTTTGCTCAAAACAAAATAACTCAGGAAGAGAAAAAGGCCAGACAGGAATGGGTCCAAAAGCTGCGGAAAAATATCCCGCCGGATGCCGGGCAGAAAGATATGGAAAAATTTTACTCGTCATTACCCAAAAGCACTTTGGATTCACTGCTGCAGTTTGAACTTAACACGACAGATACGAACCCTAAAATTGTTCCTAACAGGCCCGGACAAACACCCTACCGTGCAATCCCGATTCCGCCATACCAGGGGAAAGAAAAAATTATACCTATTCCATTAAATGATCCTGACGTCAGGGCTATGGAGATCAGGAAATAAGCCGGATCCTGGTTCTGTATTTTCTTATTGGCCTCACTATCTAAAACCTTTTGAAGGAGATTCATGAAATAGTTTTACTCTCTTAATCAATATTATTTCTGAAAAATCGGGAGTATAAGATGAAAACTACCGTCTCCTTGTCTTTCTTTAGTCCTGTTTTTGAAAAGTATTCAAATTCCGCCGCTTATTTTCTTCTTTTTTTATTTACTTTCCTTTGCCTGCCATCCTATGCACAGCTTAATTCCCGGGCGAATCTTTCAGATCAAATACCTGATACTCTTACAATCAGTATGACAAAAGTGAAGGGGTTTGGTCCTTTTCCGTTAGGCTTTGGGATGCTGCAGACTATGGATCCTTCAAGTCCCTGGATAAAAAGTAAACCGGTTATAAAGGGAATCCCGGAGAACCTGCGAAGCTTAATGTTTGGCACATTTGAAGCTGACTTCCTGCAGTACACATACCAGAATTATTACGCCGGAAAAATTACTGAAAACCAGTTTAATTCATGCAAAAACTCCTGGCATTGGGAACCCGATTCATCAGAGTTCACTAAAAAGGAAATCAAAGGATCAATAGCCGTTGCAGCCGGATACGATGAGAATAACAGACTCAAGGTACTGGTTGACAGAAATAATAACTATGACTTAAGTGACGATGAATTCTTTATTATTCCGGAAATTAAAAAAGATCAAAAATTATTTGGCAGATATAACGATTCATTGCTTGTAGAAGCAGCCTACGAGTATTATGACGGGCGTGATGTAAGGAAAAATAAGGCATGGATGTACTTCGATTACGGACCGGAGATGTATATCTCAGACCTGAAGAATTCATCAGTTAACCTTTTAATTAACCATGCTGAACATTACCTGGGCGAGTTCGCCCTTGGAAATAAAAGTTACTCCATTGCTCTTATGTCAGGCGG
>JBLMYS010000101.1:0-3066 GCA_050258415.1 Acidobacteriota bacterium
TCTTTGTAATTCCCGGTTACAAAAGTAGCTCCCGGAAGTGAAATGAACGTGTCGCGTCCCCAGTAGTTGTTAAACCAGGGGAGGCCGGCAAAGATCCCTTTCGTATCCTGCTCTGTAATTAAAGCGTCCAACGAGATCTTGGCCCACATCATGGCCTTGTCAAATTCCTTGTTGTTCGTTTTGACGTAGCTTGAAGAAAGAAGATTTTCAATTCTCTTTTCCTTCTTTGCAATGAGGCTTTCACTATTGTCTGTTATGTACTTGAAGTCGGGGGCTTTACCCGAAACATAAAGAAATATTTTAGCCGATTTTTCTCCCGGTATCTTAAGCCTGAAGGCGCCTTTTTCTTTTCCTGCAGTCTCAATCTTTTTGTCTGAAGTTATAAAAAGAAAACTCTCCGGTATTGCCTGGCTTAAGTCGTGCCTTACAACATTATTCTCCAGAATGAAATCATCTTTGCCCAAAAGCCCGTCCAGACGGAATGTAATGTCGCTTCCGCTTTTGGAATTAAGTTCAATGATAATCAGATCCAGGCTGTCGGCAAAGAAAAACTTTTCAGCCGTCCCGTCCGTGTATTCCCTTAGGAGTTCATGCGGGTAAACCTTGGCCGTTGAAGTCCTGCGCGATAAGACCTGCCCGTCAGTTTCAAATGCGTAGTCATTAAACACCCTCTGTTCCTTTAATGTCCAGCCCTGCCAGCCATCCTTAAAGTAACTGTTTGTTTCGCCGTAATACTGCCCGAACTTTTTATTCGTATACGAAAATGCACGCGTAGTATCCTTTACCTGGATTGCAAGTTCATCCATCAGTGTAATTTCTTTCTTCAAACATCCTGATAAAACCACAATAATAACAGGAAATAAGAGTAACAGCTTTTTTACCACTTGCCCCTCAAATTGATTTTTTCAATATTGGCTTAAAATAATTAATTAACCGTCTTTAGTCAAAGTTTCAGAAAAACCTGCTGTAGATCAGCTTTAAGGTCGTTAAAATGACCATCGTAATAAATATCGGGCGGATGAATTTTGTTCCGCGCTTTATTACGAGCCCGGCGCCTATTTTGCTCCCTAGAATCTGTCCTGCAGCCATTGCCAGACCGGCCGTAAACATCACAAACCCTCCGGCAATAAAGATGATAAATGAGACAATGTTGCTCGTGAAATTCATAACCTTTGTGTAGCCCGTAGCTTTAGTTAAGTTAAAACCCAGCATTATAACAAATGAAATCGCCCAGAAAGAACCTACTCCCGGACCGAAAAAACCGTCGTAGAAGCCGAGCATAAGGCCGAAAGCAACATAAAATATATATATCCCCATGCGCGGATGCTTGTCTGTTTCTCCAAGCTTTGGACTTAGAAGCGAGTAGATAATAATTGCAGCAAGAAGAAATGGAATTATGTCTTTTAGTATGTCGCTCTTTACCTGCTGCACGCTCCAGGTCCCTAAAGCCGCACCAATTAAGGTAAATATTATACCCGGAAGTGCGCTCTTAAGTGAAACCCCGCCTCTTTTTACATAATAATATGAAGCCGTAAAACTTCCGAAGCTGGACTGGAATTTGTTCGTCCCAAGCGCCAGGTGGGGAGGAAAGCCCACACTTAAAAGAACAGGAAGTGTTATAAGTCCGCCACCGCCTGCAATTGCGTCAATTAAACCTGCTACGGTGCCCGTAAAAAATAGTAAAGGATATATCCAGATTGAATGCATTAAATTTATTTTTCCCGAAAATTAGCTAAAACCAATAATCCAGCGCCAAATATAACGAAAGCTTGGGATTTATACAGCATTAAGGCTTTAGCCGCCTTAACTTTATTCACAAAACAATGTGACTCTAATCAGAGGAAGTGTTGTTAAAAGCTCATATCTTTTTTATTTTTGTTAGTAAAAAACCAGGAACTTATGAAAATTGCGCTTTGCCAGATAAATTCAATAATCGGAGACATAGAAGGTAATAAAAATAAGATACTCCAGGGCTATGAGCAGGGTATACGCGACAACTGCGACCTCGTTATATGCCCGGAACTCTCACTTTGCGGATATCCTCCTCTCGACTTTGTGGAAAAAGAGGAATTCAGGCGTAAAGTCGAGGAAACCTCACAGTTTATTGCTTCTCAGACAGGCGATACGGCGCTCCTTTTCGGCTCAATTACAGAGGAATTTGAAGCTGTCGGAACGGGAGTCTATAACTCGGCAATCTTATGCTATAACGGCAAAATTCAGGCCGTTCAGAGTAAAAGCCTTATACCGAACTACGACGTCTTTGATGAAGTAAGATACTTTGAACCGGCAAAAATGTGCCAGGTGCATGAGTTTAAGGGGGAAAAACTAGGACTTTCTATTTGCGAGGATATCTGGAACGACATAGATTTCTGGAAAAAAAGAAGATACCCCACAGACCCGGTTAACGCCCTGGTCAAAATGGGGGCTACTATCCTGCTTAACATTTCAGCCAGTCCCTATGCCTACGGCAAAAGAGAACAAAGACGCAAAATGCTCTCAACAGTCTCAAAAGGGGATGGTATACCCATTGCCTATGTCTGCTGTGCCGGAGCACAGACAGACTTAATCTTCGACGGCGCCAGCATGTGCTTTAATAAAAAAGGAGATCTCGGTCGCCTGGGTAAAGCTTTCCAGGAGGACTATTTTATTTTTGATACTAAAGAAGACTATACCCCTATTGAACAGGCCGAAGGATCATATGAAGAGGAAGTATTAAATGCCCTCATCTTCGGCGTGCGTGAGTACTGCCTGAAAACTGGCTTTAAGAAGATCCTCGTTGGCCTTAGCGGCGGTATAGATTCGGCACTCGTTGCCTTTATTGCCGTAAAAGCTATGGGAAAAGAAAATGTGCACGTTGTCATGATGCCTTCTGAATACTCGAGCCATGGCAGCCTTAAGGATTCGGAGAAACTAATTGACATTTTAGGCATCTCATCGGATGTACTGTCAATTCAGCCGGTATTTGAAAAAGTTAAAGAGGTCCTGGAACCCCACTTCAGGGGGCTTCCTGAGGATGTGACTGAAGAAAATATACAGCCCAGAATAAGAGGTATGTACCTTATGGCT
>JBLMYS010000102.1:0-8714 GCA_050258415.1 Acidobacteriota bacterium
GTCCACGCGCTTGATGCAAGTGAAATTGATTTCCCGGTTGAAAAAGGAATGCGCGTAAGAGCCGTTGTCGATCAGGACAGAAGGTGGGACATAATGAGGAACCACTCGGCTACACACCTTCTTCATGCGGCCTTGCGTAAAGTCCTGGGTGAGCACGTGCGCCAGGCAGGTTCATACGTAGGACCCGACCGCCTGAGGTTTGACTTTGCGCATTACTCAAAGCTTACCGAAGAAGAGATTAAGCAGATTGAGACGATTGTAAACGAGCAGATAAGAAAGAACATCCGTCACCTCCCGCACAGGGCAATTCCATTTGAGGAAGCAAAGAAGATGGGAGCCTTAATGTTCTTCGGCGACAAGTATGGCGACCGCGTGAACGTTGTGGAATTTGAAGGCGCAAGCATGGAGTTCTGCGGCGGCACACACGTAACCAACACGGCTGAGATCGGAATGTTCAAGATCATAAGCGAAGCCTCAGTTGCAAGCGGCATAAGAAGAATTGAAGCCGTTACGGGTAAAGGCGTTGAAGAATATATTCGTCAGCAGGAAGAGAACATAAAGAAAGAAGAAGAGAAGATCGCGCTTCTAATAGAAGAAAAGAAAAAGCTGGAAAAAGAGCTTGCTGAAATTAGTTTTAAGGCAAAGCTTGGTAAACTGGACAGTGTACTCAATTCACCCGTTGAAGTTGACGGCATTAAGCTCTTCAAGGGAAGAGTTGAGGCTTCGAACATGGATGAGTTAAAAGGCTTTGGCGATGAGCTGCGTGAGAAGATGAAAGATGCAGTTGGAGTTCTGATAAGTGAGATGGACGGCAAAGTAGGCATCGTATGTGTAGTTTCAGACAGCCTCATCAAAGAAAAGAAACTTGCAGCAGGCAAAATTGTAGGCGAGCTTGCAAAGCTTGTCGGCGGAGGCGGAGGCGGCCGTCCTCACCTTGCAACCGCAGGCGGCAAGGACGTAACCAAAATAGACGAAGCCTTAAAGGAGACCAACGACATCATAAAAAAGATGCTCTAAGCCTGGTCTTATAAACCAAATAAAATTAGCCCCGCTTTAAGAATTTAAGGCGGGGCTTTTTTATGTGCGCCCGGCAGGGCGCTTGTACTAGGGAGTGAAAGTCTCCTATGGGCCCGGTAAGGGTAACCATTAGCTAAACGGCAAGGGTGTCCATCGCGAGGTGGAATCTGAAGGAAGCCGAAGGCAAAGCACTGAGCTGACGAACAGCAAGCACGCACAAGGCATCTGCAGAGGATAAGGAGGCATATAACTCTGAAGTCCGGTACTTACACGGAATCTGTGGATGTATACGTGACAGCTATAAGTGTGAAGGTACAGAGCGCATTACCCGGGGAGATCTCTGATGTTTCTTCCCCAAAAGGAAAGATAATCATGTTCGAAAGAGGATGAAATGGCATCAGAGAAGTTAGCAGAGGCCATAGTAGGTTATGGAAACATAAACGAAGGGCCGAACTTAAATTTAAGGGAAAAGAAACTTTAATCTGTGAAATTTAAAGGAGACAGTAGTCATAGGAAAGAAAGTTGAGATACTTGAAGCCCCAAGGGAAGTAGTTCTACGGAATAGAACGGGAGCCTTTGAAGGCGTGACAAACTCCGCACCAGTTAAAGTGAAACTGCCCTCTTTAGACATGAAGTTGATCGAACAGGTAACAGACAGAGTGAACATGGAGAAAGCCTACCGGAAAGTGGTGAGCAACAAGGGTTCAGCAGGAGTGGATGACATAACTGTTGATGAACTTAAAAGCTACCTCTGGAAGAACTGGGCTAAAGTCAAAGATGAAATACTAAAAGGGACCTACAAGCCCAAAGCCGTAAGGGTGGTTAAAATACCAAAACCATCCGGAGGCGAAAGGATGCTGGGTATCCCGACAGTCATGGACCGGCTCATTCAGCAGGCACTCCATCAGACTTTAAGCCCCATCTTCGATACCGTATTCTCTCACTTCAGCTTCGGCTTCAGAGCTGGAAAGAGTGCACATGGCGCAATACTTCAGGCAAAGAAGTTCCAGATGGAAGGAAGAAGATGGGTCGTCGATATGGACATTGAGAAGTTCTTTGATGAAGTAAATCATGACGTACTGATGAGTAAGATAGCAAGGAAAATAAGGGACAAAAGAGTCCTGAAGCTAATCAGGAGCTACTTACAGTCAGGCATCATGGTCGAAGGCTTAGAAGCACAAAGAGAGAAAGGGACCCCGCAGGGAAGCCCTTTGTCGCCGCTTTTGTCCAACATCATGCTTGATGAACTGGACAAGGAACTGGAGAAGCGAGGCCACACGTTCTGCCGTTATGCTGATGACTGTAATATATACGTCAAAAGCAGACGCTCAGGTGAACGGGTGCTAAAATCGATAGGGCAGTTCCTTGAAGTAAGGCTTAAGCTCAGGCTCAACCATTCTAAAAGCGGAGTTTTCAAAGCCCACCAGACGAGCTTCCTAGGCTACTCATTCATGAATGAACAATAGGCAAGAATAAGAGTGCCGAAGGAATCAGTCCAGCGCTTTAGAAAGAAAGCAAAGGAAATCTTCAGAAGAGCAAGAGGTCAGAATATCCACAGAGTTATTACGGAGGAATTGACTCCTTTTGTAAGAGGCTGGATAAACTACTTCAGACTCGCTGAAGTCAAAAGATTTGCCGAGGAACTCGACGGCTGGATAAGAAGAAGACTAAGACTGATAATATGGAGACAATGGAAAAGGCCATGGACAAGAAGAGTAAACCTGATGAAATATGGAATAGACGAAGAAAGAGCCGTTATGTCTGCCTTTAATCAAAGAGGCCCCTGGTGGAACTCGGGCGCACTCCATATGAATGAGGCCTTTAAGAAGAAATTCTTTGACTCACTTGGACTTGTTTCAATGCTTGAGATACTCTGTGTATGAAGAAATAATCAATAATTTATTAAATTTAAGAACCGCCGTATACGTGAACCGTACGTACGGTGGTGTGAGAGGTCGGAGGGCCTAAAGCCCTCCTCCTACTCGATACCCCCTCCAATTTAATATCAGCAAATATTCAAAAATCCAATGAATGTAGAACATCTATCCTAATGACACGAATGCCCGCCTGTTAACATGCTCGCTGGCACGGAAGTTAGACATTTTTCATTGATATAAACTTAAGATTTAAAATATTTAACATTTTTTCGAATAATTTTCCGAAAACGTACTTCGTCACCATATATAAATATAGGAAATACTTTTTTCACCTATTAACAGTTAATCACTACTTTCTAAACTACTAAATGGAGTCAAAATGGGAAAAATTAAGATTATGAGTATTTGTTTTTTATTATTGGTGGGTCCACTATTTTCGCAAAGTTCTTCAGAACAATTTAAGATAGTGTATATGGCAGAAGTAGATGGCATAAATGCTCCCAGAGATGCATCAGGCCAGAATCTTTTGGATAAATTTGTGGCATGGCAAGCAACAGGTATTAATTTACTGATTCAAATCCGACCTTATGTCGTACTTGACCATTACTGGGATTCCGTTAAAGTCGCATTAAAAAAAATTCAAGAGAGAAACTTGGATATTTATATTAGAATAAGTATGAACTTTTATCCTACAGATTCAGAATTTAGTGCATCGAAATTCCGTAATCTTGGAGGCCCCTTTAACGCAGCAGACTTTCATCATTCAGCGGCACTAACAACTTTTACGGGCGAGGGAGTAAGAAACTTTCCGGATGGCGTTGATTTTTATAACTATTATTCTCCAATACCAGATAGTAGCGAAAGAATTCCCAATATTGCAGTAGATCACGCTCGGGGAATTATGAAAAATTTTGTCACAGTTGTATGTGATAGTTTAAGCAACTGGTCCACAAGGACAAAAATTCCAATCAAGTTAGTATTCCCTTCCTATACACCAGATGACGAATCTGGATATCCTATATCATTATATTATTGGGATAAAAACAAGCCTAATCCAATCATTGATACTTCAGTACGGCATGACACTATTTCCTGGGGAGTTCTTACTGGCTATTCAAATAAAGATACGGAACAATTTTATACATACTTAACTGGAGGAATCATCAATAATCATTTTTATCCAAGCATTTATAATTCAGCTTCAGAAATAAATACTAAATGGGGAACTGCTGGAACAAATGATGCTATCAATAGCCAAACAGATATGAAGAAAATAAGAACATTTGGATGGGAGAGACCCTCAGCAACTTATAAATACCCAAAAGGGAGAATAGACTTCCTTCATTATCGCGCTGCAATGTTAAAACAATTTATTGATGAATGCGCTACTATAATCCATGATCGTGGTTTTCAAATGGGGATCCAGTTTGGCTCTGTTTACGATGAAGGTATTAATTTTGCTGGCATAATCGATGTTACTCCATTTTTAGAGAACGCTGACTGCATAATATCCGATGATATACCTGAATATTGTGCCCAGTTTGCTTTTGGTGCTGATTATCTACGGTCAGCTTGCCGGTTTTGGAATAATAACCCAAGTATTGAAACTAAGGTTAAAAAGAAATTTGGGACTGAATCGAATTGGCCCGGATATAGAGGCCTAAAAGGTTTTACGCTTTCATACTACTGGAGGGAACAATTACTGTCTTTTAAGGATAGAGGAGCTTCCATCCATTTCATCTCGCACTGGGGAACTTCAGCTAAGCCATTTATTCCTAAAGCTCCTTCTTATTTTCCGGGATCACCAGATAGCGACTATTCTTACTGGTATAATACATTGGTTGCAAATAGAAACCAACAATGTAAAGATTATGATGAACTCAATAGCAGTATAAATCACCTTGGCTGCGAATATACTTTATACAGCAGGGACTGGAATGTTGCTCCATATTATGACGAATATACACAAAATCTCAAAAATCCGGACTACTTTAATAACAATAAACTGGATGGTACAGTGGGATGTTATCTCTTCCCTCTATATTATTTTACAACGCCTAGAAATCAGTATAGTAGTTGCAATACGCTATACAAAGATAATGGCACATTTATTACAAACTATATGATCGAGCAGCATCCCGAATATATTGGAACTTTTGCTGGCAAAAATATGAATTTTAATGCGACAAGCTCATTTGTTACTAACAAAGCATATGAGAGGCTGAGTATTTATCCCTATAACTCCTATACTTATAAAGATCAAACCTGGTATAATTATTCGGGTAATCTTTATACTATTATGTATACACCTGGAAAATATAACGAATATAATGAAGTGCGTGCTGATAATAACTTATTAGTACAGCGACTTTCAAAAAGTACTATAAATGAAGATTATAAAAACAATTCTGAAACTGATTCCCGTGTATATTCATATTGCTTAGAACAAAATTATCCGAACCCTTTCAACCCAACAACAATAATAAATTATTCGGTGGCGAACTATTGCCATGTCAAATTAACAATTTTTGACCTTTTAGGAAAAGAAGTATCTACCATTGTAAATGAGCTAAAAGAGCCTGGGAAATATCAAACAACATTTAATGCAGCAGACTTAAATAGTGGCTTATATTTTTATACCATTAGAGCAGGCGAGTTTGTCTCTACAAAAAAACTTATGTTGATAAAATAGCCGTCAGGCTAAAGTTATGCTAATCTAATTGAGTGAGGCAGAGAGAAGTATGCTCTCTGCCAACTCCCAATCTTGGTAAAACACTAAATCACCATAGCGGAAAACCATACATTACTGGAAACGGTGGCGGCCAAAGCGGTTTGCCAAAATAACGTTAAGGACTTGGGTGCAAATGGCCAGATTTTGATGTTAACAAATTCACAGATAGATTTAACTAAGTTAGGAATGTGGCAAAGGTTCTTTTCAAGACTTCTACCTTTTCCATTTTGAATTATCCCTTTTCAGAAATATTAGATTCCTCACGGAATTCTGATACCAAAATATCTCTAAATTTTCTAAATATCAGTCCTTCGTAACACTCTACTTGACAAATCACCCCGAATAAAATATATTATCTTCAACCACCCCCACTCGGGATGATTACCTTGTAACCCCCTCATTTTTTCTGAACTCAATAGTCTGGAGCTTTCTATGCCGGATAAGAGTTCGTATCGGTTTCTTCTTTTACCGCCTTCGGGCAGCTCCAAATTAAACGCTCTTTTCTACCATTACGCAACTAACGACCAATAGAGGAGATATGTACTATGGAAAGAAATGAAATCGAATCACGCGTGAAAAAGGTTATTGCCGATGTGCTTAAAATGAGCCAGGATAATATCGCCCCTGAAGCTAACTTCATATTCGACCTCGGCGCCGACTCAATGCAGAGCCTTATGCTCGTTGCCGGACTCGAGGAGGAATTCAATATCACAATGGATGAGGATAAGGCACTCGAGGTCCAGACTGTCTCGGACGCCGTCACTTTTATCAGCTCCGTCCTCCATGACCACGAGCACGCAAAGTGAACGGGAGGAAATCCCGGCAGGAGATTGAAAGGATCTTTTACCCTTCATCTGTTGCCGTAGTGGGTACCAATAAAACTAAAGGCACAGTCCCGTGCGATATTCTGGAAAATATCCTTAAGGACGACTTCCAGGGCATAATCTATCCCGTTAACCCTAAGGAACGCTCTATATGCGGCCTCCGGGTCTATAAGTACGTGGTCGATATAGAAGACCCCGTCGACCTTGCCGTTATCGTCTACCCCAGCTCAGTTATCCATATGGCAGTTGAACAGTGCGGACAGAAGGGAATTAAATCCATGGTCATCATTTCCGCGGGCTTCAGGGAGGTAGGGGCTGCCGGTATCGAAAGGGAAAACAGGGTTAAGGAAATTGCCCGTAAATACGGCATCTCTTTTATAGGTCCCAATTGCCTGGGAGTTATAAATACCGACCCCTTGGTAAAACTGAACGCGTCCTTTGCACGTAAAATGCCCGACGAGGGAAATATCGCCTTTATCTCTCAAAGCGGCGCCCTCTGTACTGCCGTGCTCGACTACGCGGTTGCCAAGCATATCGGGTTTTCTAAATTTATCAGCTTCGGCAATAAGGCCGACATAAATGAAATTGACCTCCTGAATTACCTTAAAGACGATCCCCTTACAAAAGTGATCCTCCTTTACTTAGAAGAAATAAGCGACGTTCAGGCGCTCATGGAAACTTCACGCTCAATTATTGCCGAAACGGGTAAACCGATTCTGGTCCTTAAGGCCGGACGTACTCCCGAAGGCGCCTCGGCCGCGGCGTCACATACGGGCGCTCTTGCGGGAAGCGACGAGGTCTGCGACGCTGCCTTCCGCCAGGCGGGCATTATTCGCTGCGACGACATTGAGCAGATGTTTAACTACGCAATCGCTTTCGCCTATCAGCCGCTTCCTAAGGGAAACCGCATAGCTATTATTACTAACGCCGGGGGACCCGGAGTATTAACAACCGATATGGCAATTAGAACGGGACTTAAGCTTGCGGAGTTTTCTGAAGAAACTACACGCACGCTTAAATCATCCCTGCCCCCTGCGGCAAACATCAAAAACCCCGTTGACGTAATCGGAGATGCCAGGGCTGAACGCTATAACGTCGCCTTAAATGCCGCTCTTAAAGATGATAACGTGGACGGCGCAATGGTTATTCTTACCCCGCAGTCAATGACGGATATAAAAAATATAGCCCGCGAGGTCTCTGAGATCGCGGGGGAGTCTGGTAAACCGGTCCTTACTTCCTTCATGGGTGCTTCAGACGTCGCGGTTGGAATTGACATCCTTCAGAAGAAAAGCATCCCACACTACCAGCTTCCTGAAAACATGTGCCGCTCCTATGCGTGCACTTACCGCTTCATGAAACAATTGGAAAAAAAGCACACTCCGGCGCCACAGTTTTCTGACGTTGATACGGAAAAGGCGCGCTGCCTTCTAAACGAGGCTATAGAATCTGGCAAGCACTACCTAACTGAAGAGGAAACGCTGAATATTCTTGAAGCCTACAGAATGCCTGTGCTTCCAGGCGCCGTTACTTCCACCTGCACTGAGGCGCTTCACGTGGCAGACGATATAGGCTTCCCAGTAGTGATGAAAATTGTATCCGACTATATCGTGCATAAATCCGATATGGGAGGCGTGGTGCTGAATATTACAAACCCGGGGGAGGCTGAAGATGCATACAGGAAAATTATGCATAACGCCGAAGGCTCCATCCCCAAAGGATTAATTAAGGGCGTGCTGGTGGAGAAAATGGTAAAGGACGGCGAAGAGGTAATCCTGGGACTTAAACGCGACGCACTCTTTGGACCTGTAATTATGTTCGGCCTGGGAGGCATCTACGTGGAGGTATTTAAGGACGTGAGTTTCAGGATTGCACCTGTATGGAAGGATTCTGTCTCGGAAATGATAAGGGAGATTAAATCCTATCCCGTCCTTGCCGGCGTGCGCGGGAAAGCACCAAGGGATATTGAAAGCGTTGAGCTGTGCATAGAACGCCTCTCGCAGCTTGCGCTCGACTGCCCGCAGATCAAAGAGCTTGATATTAATCCCCTCATTGTAGAGGAAAAAGGCAAAGGCTGCTTTATTGCAGATGCAAGAATAATTGTGTAGGACATGAGATTAAATTCAAATGCCGCGGCCAGCGGCATCATGTCGATAGCCCCCGGGCGCAGCCCGGCGGGAAACAATAACATTCGGGGGCCAATATGTATTTGAGAAATCTATCCGGATATGAAATCAACATGCTGCATAGCCAGGCGTGCTCGGCCGA
>JBLMYS010000103.1:0-15099 GCA_050258415.1 Acidobacteriota bacterium
GGCGTCCATTGAACCAAAGGCCCCGTGCCGGAGATGGTTCCGCCTGTGGAGGTCCATTTATACGAAAGTGTGTCGCCCGTATTTTTATCCTCAGCCGTGGAGTAAATGTTCAGGCTTGTGCCCAGGGCTACTACGGATGAAGTGGAAGAAAGGCTTTTAATGCGGGGAGGATATTGCCCCATGAGGTGACCCGACTGATAGTCCACTACAACCCCGTTAACCATCATTTTATCGCCATCATAAGTAACCGTTCCGCCTGTGGGGGTAAGGACCGCAATTACGGCCTGATTCGCAGGGATAGTTACTTCAACTGTTCCTGTCGCACCTTGTTTAAGGAAGGTTCCGGAAACAGCGTCATATACGTCGTGGCTCCCAGTTCCAAGATCCATTACAACTGATTTATCTACGTCGTAAGGATTAAAATAAAGGTACGAGGGGTAGGCGTCCTTATGGAAATAATCCGTTTTCAGGAGGTCGAGCCTCAGAATTTTTTCTACATTTGTGGTATCAATAATCCCTGCGAATATGCCTACGTGTGAGGAGCTGTAAAGGGACAATGTTGTCTTACCCCAGCCGCCTGAGATGGCGTCACCGGTTGCAAAAGGGGTTTTTCCGTTTACAGTCTGGCGTATAGCCTCGTGCGCGATATATGAATTGGGATCGTATTTTTGGGCCCAGGCGTAGCTGTCCTGATTTTCCGGGGGGAGGTATTTGGGATAAAAAAGCCTTGCCGCGTTTGCGACGTTAAGCATCCACTTACCTATTGCGCGAGCAAAGCGCTTATCGTAGCGGACCATAGGGACGAGGGCCCCCGCCTGCTCGAAGCAGTTCATTAAGAAAGCGTAGTAGTAGCCTGCCTGATAGACTTCTCCGATAAGTCCACTTACGTCGTAGCCTCCCCAGTTACCCACGATTGCGCCCCAGCTTCTAAGAGGGCCCACGTCGAAGCACCAGTTTACAATCTTCTGCATGTTATAGTTAGTACCAAGTTCGGCATTCATCCGGGCCGCGATATATGCTCCATATGACAACTGTAGCTCATAGGCGGGGTTTGAATTGAGGCTGTTTAGGAATTCGAGAGACTGTTCGGCGCCGATCCTGTACTTTTCATCTCCTGTTTTTATGTACGCCATATAAAGGATCCACCCTATTGCGCCCGCGGCTTCGGGTTCAATTACGCCCTGCGCGTTTGGTTTCATAGTAGAAAGGCTGAATGCCCGGTAGTTCATGTTCGGGATGTGCCAGGGTGTTGTGCTTCCTCCCATTGCCTGAACCGCCTGAAGCCACCTATCGGCAACGGTTGTAAACTGGTTCTTAAAGTCGCCTGTGTTCGGATACATGCTATAGAGCTGATAGAAGAATACGTTAGGCATCGTTTCGTACCACCAGTCGTCTCCACTTGTTGAATTAGGGCTGTTAAGATAGACGTCCTCCTGTGGGCGGCGGTTAAAATACTCTTCGCACATCAGGACCCAGTTATAGCCGTTCTGATTGCTTTTATCAATTCCGGCAAGAGAGGCTCCGATTACAGCCGGAAGGACGTTAATAGCTTCGCCGTTATTAGGGTAAGGCGTTCCGACAACCGTATGAAGGCCGAAGCTTGGATGATTGGGGTAGTTAACCGTGTTGTTATTAATAAATATGAGGGGAAGATAATCCCCCTGGGCTTTCTGGTTAAATACAAGGGAGTCATATCCCAGAGCCACACTCTTCCAGTTTCTCATTTCGTATGGCGCGGGGATGTCCGGCATCTGGTCTATTCTGCCAATAGATATCTGTTGGGAAAACATAGGCGCTGCTAAAATTGTTAGAAATAACAGCATGCAGTTATAAAGCATGTTATATTGAGACTTATATATGAACTTCATTTTTTCTACTTTTCTTAATATATCCACAATCTAAACTGTACGGCACAATGTAAACCGTACGGTTTACATTGTGCCGTACGGGCGAGCCGTCGTCAGAGACGGGCGAGCCGTCGTCAGAGACGGGCGAGCCGCCGTCAGAGACGGGCGAGCCGCCGCTCGCCCCTACAATGGAATAATATACATTATCTATTCTTTCTTTTTTCCGGTCCGGCTGAAGTATTCCATCATCACCTGCCGGGCCTGGGGGTTTGCCTCAACGGCCAGGATTGCAAGCAGAGCTTCAATTGTGGATTCGGCGCCGGAGTTATAGTTTACCTTTTCCGCGGAAACAATTCCGTCGAAGCATCTGCCCGTTTTTGCCTCGTACATTGTTTTGCCCGCGGCGTTATTGCCCAAAAACCAGGACGCGATTTTAGCTCCCTTCTCAGAGAAAGAGGGATCGTTCAGGACTTTGGCCGCCTCAAGGCAGGAGGTAACCATGGGACCAATGCCATAGGCGATCTGCGGGAACTTTGAGACATTCTCAGCCGAGTCATCAACGACGTTAAACTCATTAAGGTAACTTTCTTTCATCAGGTAGCCATAAAAGTAATCGATTGCGAGCTTGGCGCTTGTTTCAAAATTCTTACTTTTCAGCGCGTCGCCTGCAATCAGAAGCGCCTCGGGCTGATCCGATCCCCAGGCGTGCCAGGTATTCTCCCAGCTTAAGAAAGCGCCATAAGGAAATTTTACGGAGTCCCCCGCCTGCATCACCATTATTCCTGAGGCCAGGTGTTCTATATAACGCTTGACTAGTGTATCCTTGCTCACCTGATAGAAAGGCGTAAGAGCCAGTATTAGCACTGCGGCCTGATCGGAAGCATACTGGTATGGAAGCCACGTAGGAAGGCGCCGTCCTTTGACCCCGGTTTTCTTTGGGTAGCTGTTTATAAACTCCTTTATGGATTCAATACCTTTGATTAGGCTGCTCTGAAGGCGCAATGAAAGGTCCTTATCCTTTTCATAAAAATACCTGTAAGCCTCGCCCATTGCCCAGAGCGCGCGCCAGCTCCACCAGTCGGGCAGAGGCTTGCTGTTGCCCCCTTCCTTATTAATGGAGTGATCGGCATTAATAAAATTGTAGAACATCCCGTTCTCGGCCTGCATATAGAAAAGGAATTCAAGAAGGAGCTTTGCCCTTATCAGGTGTGCGGCGTTGTTTGTAACATTGAAATACCTGAGGTAAAAAATTGCGGCACGTGCCACGTCATCGACACATGCAATGCCCTCTCCTTTGGCTTCAGTCCAGTTATAGTCCGGCGCTTCGGCGTATATATGGACGATTGCCATATCCTTTCCGTCCACATTTATTTTTTCATAAAGGTGGTCCAGGTGCGAGGAGTTAACGATGCTGGTATCCACCTCATCCTGAGCATAGAGCGCCGGTTGAGTGAAGGAGGATAAAATTAATATCAGTACCGCTGCAGTTATTCTTAAAAGCATGATAAGATCCTTAAAAGGATGTTTTGTTTTCAGAAAAAGGCCTCACTTGCATAATGAAATTAAGTAATCCACGCTTGTAGTAGCAAGGCAGATATTTGAATCGGCCCCTGAATAATAGATCTTAACTTCACCATTATCTTCAACCACCCAGCCGTTTGTAAAAACCACGTTCTGAACGTCGCCTACCCTTTCATAGTCGTAGTCGGGCATAAGAATTGGTTCAGGACTTTTGCCTATAACGTTCCACGGCTCCTTAAGGTCAAGCAGCATAACACTGATCTTATAAATATTACTTATACCGAAGCCGCGCACGCCGTGATAAAGCAGAAGCCATCCATGTTTTGTTTTTACGGGAGGGGTTGAGCCACCCACCTTATCGGCCTGCCAGGTTCCGGGTGTTGGTCCCATAAGGAACTTAAATCCTCCCCAGTGTTCCAGGTCGGGGCTTTTACTGAGCCATATATAGTTTCTGGATTCATTTGAAGGCCTGTCCATTTTCCAGTAATCGCCACGGATCTTTTCGGGGAAAAGTGTGCAGTCCTTATTTGAGGGCTCAGTTATGGGTCCCAGAATATCAAAACGCTTAAAATTATCTGTAACTGCGAGCATTACAAGGGGCATATAGTTTGAGTAGCCTGTATAGGTGATATAATATTTATCCTTAATTTTTGTAATCCTGGGGTCTTCAATTCCCCATTCAACAAATTCGTAGAATTCCCCATGGTCCTCGGGAGTAAGGCAGGGAGAATCATCCACCTTAAAGTTTTTTCCGTCCGCACTTCTTGCCAGAACAAAAGACGACCTGCCGTTTGGCATTTCAACGCGGCAAAGGAGGAGGTATTCATTCTTAAGCATTACCGCCCCGGCGTTAAAAATGCTGTTCACGCGGAAAGGAACATCTTCCTTTGTAAGTATAGGGTTTAATTCGCTCTTTAGTATTCCCGTCATTTTCCACCTCATTAAAATCTGTATGATTTATACAATTCTTATTAACCGGTTTAAGAGTTCATTTACGTCCACAACTGCAACGCCCGAGGCTGAATCCGCCATGGCATAAGGGATAATGAGTTTCCCGTTATGGATCATTGAGCCGCAGGAATAGACAACGTTCGGTACATAGCCTTCGCGGGTTTTTTCTGTTGGAGAAATTAGTACTTCAGGAAGATAGCCTGTTATTTTTGAAGGGTCATTAAGGTCGAGTAAAACGGCCGAGATGACGTATGTTCTTACCGCTCCCACGCTGTGTGTTAAAAGGAGCCACCCGGCATCAGTCTCCAGGGGTGAGCCGCAGTTACCCACCTGAACGAACTCCCAGTCAAAGACGGGCGCTTTGAGGAGGCTTTTTTTGTTCCAGGTATCGACCTTATCCGAATCCATAATATAGAGGTTCTCGCCGTCCTGCCGGGAGATCATCATATAGCGCCCGCCAATTTTCTTCGGGAATAATGCCATCCCCTTATCCATGACCTCACTGCCATGAAGGCGGCTTATTTTGAAATCCTTAAAGTCCTGAGTTTCAATTAGTCCTATAGAGGTCTTCTTCCCGTCGTAGGCCGTATAGGTAGCGTAAAAGAAGGGCCCAACGTTCTCATCAAAAAATCTTACAAAGCGTGCGTCTTCCATTCCGTGTGACTCAGAATCCTTATAGGGGAAAAGGACCCTTTCTGAAATGGGCACCTCAGTGCTAAATCTTATCTCATAGAAATCCTCGCCTTCATTTACAACTTCACCTGCGTCAAGGAATTTTGAATAGGGATCCAGTGTAACTTTGCCGGCCTCAATTGTACCTTCCCGGAATTCAACTGAAGATATGTGCCCTTCTCCCGTTGCCCTGAGGCTCATAACGAACCTGCCTCCTGAGGGGTCAAGTGGGTGCGGGACAATTGAAGGGTTGAAGAGCGCGGCCGATTCAATTGAATACTCTTTTGAAAAGTATGCTCCTATTAAAAGCCGCATGTAAGGCGTAACAGCCCGGTCAAGATATTTTTTCACCAGTTCAAAATTACGCTCAAAGATTTCGCCGGTGTTCCTGTGCCTTCCGGAAAAGCTTGCCATAATGTTCTGGTACAGCTCTTCAGTTTTCCTTTCATCCAGTTTGAGTATCCTCTCAAGTACATTCATTACCCTATGTTCGCTGCCGGGATAAAAAGGCTGCATCAAAACACGGGAGGGGTCGGGGGGGAGTTTTATATCGGTTAACTCTATTATGTCTTTCATAAATGTTGAATGTTAAGTTTTAAGTTTTAAGTTTTAAGTTTTAAGTTTCTTATACTTTTTAATTTTTAATTTTTAATTGACTTCATTCTTTCATTCCTGAAGAGGCCATGCTTTGGATAAAATACTTCTGGAAGAACGCATAGGCTACAACAATGGGGACTGCAAGCATTACAGCCGCGGCAAGCTTTACTCCCAGCTGAGACTCCGCACGCCCGCCTACGGCAAAAAGCGTTATCAGCTGCGGCATGGTCATCAGATCCTGATTTCTAATTACGATTATTGGCCAGAGGACTTCATTCCAGGCTCCCATAAAAGTTATTATGCCGACAGTAATAATTGCAGGGATGGAGTTAGGCCAGAGGATCTGAAAAAGAATTCTGAATTCCCCGCATCCGTCGATGCGTGCCGCGTCGATCATATCCCTGGGTATGGACTTAAAATACTGCTGGAACATAATAATGGAGAGTCCGTTTATGGCATAAGGCACTATTAGAGCGAGATAAGTATCCACCCAGTGGAACTTGACCATTAGTATGTACTGCGGAATGAGCGTTATCTGGAACGGGAGCGTCATGGTAAAAATAATGACATAAAAGATGAGGCTTTTACCCTTAAAGTCGAGGTGCGTAAGGGCGTAGCCCACCATTGAGCCGAAGAGGATGACGGCAAAGGTAATTGCAAGCGCGACAAAAAGGCTGTTTAGAAGTGATCTTGTAATGGGTATTTTATCCAGCACCTGAGTGTAGCTCGCAGTTGTAAAAGTATCGGGCAGAAAGACCAGGTTTCCGATCTCGCGCTCCGGGGCAAAGGAGGCCGATAGCATCCAGATAAAGGGATAGATGAAAACTACCGCCCCGATTGTTAAGACCAAGTAAATAAGCCCTCTTTTCATCCTGTCTCCTTTTCAATATATCTTCTCTGAATAACAATAACGAGGAGTATAATGGCGGCAAAGAAGAACCCGAGTGCCGCGGCGTAGCCCATATGGTAGTAGTAGAAGCCCTGGCGGTAAATGTAGAGCACGGCTGAAAGTGTGGCATTCAAGGGGCCGCCGTCGGTCATAACGTAAGGCTCAATGAAAAGGGAAAATCCTCCTATGGTTGAAAGGACCAGGACGAGAAAAACAGTAGGATTGATCATGGGAAAAGTAACGTAGCGGAACTTCTGCCACGCCCCGGCGCCTTCAAGCTCCGCGGCTTCATATAGCTGCGGAGGCACGGTCTGGAGGCCCACTAAGAAAAGCACAATATAAAGCCCCACGTTTTTCCATGTTGCCATAATTGCAATTGAAGGCATTGCGACGTTAGGATTTACGAGCCACCCAACTTTTGAAAGCCCGATGGATGAAAGGATGCGGTTAAAAAGTCCGCTTTCAAATGCGTAGAGCTGCTGCCACAAAATTGTAACCACCACGCCTGAGACAATGACGGGAAGAAAATATGCAGCGCGGAAGAATCCTATAAACCTGACCTTCTGGTTTAATAATACGGCAAAGAAGAGTGCCGTCGCAATCTGAAGAGGAATATGGATTACAAGAAAAATAATTGTATTAAGTATAGCCCTGAAGAACTGCGCGTCCTGAAAAAGTTTGTAAAAATTCTGGAGTCCCACAAATTTCATGGGGGAGATAATATTCCACTGGTTAAACATAAGTACAAAGGAAAAGAGGACGGGGAAAGATACGAATACGAGGAAATGCACGACGTAGGGTGCAATCATAAGGTATGGTACTATTTTCTTTTCCTTTTTCATGATCAGCGTTTTATTGTAAAATGATCAGGCTTGCGGCCTTTGCCGCGTCGTTAATTGCCTCTTCGGGCGTTTTCTTTCCGTATACAACGCATGCCTCGTACTGCTGTGAAATGGCGTCAAAAATTTCCTTAAGGACGGGTGAAATATCCGTGCCCCTGACAAACTTTGACTGTCTTGCGAATGTCATCATTTGGGGATGGTCCTTAAAGTAGCTGAGAAATCCCGCGTGTGTCGTAAGGTCCTTGCGTCTTGGGAGCTGCGCTGTAGTCTTAAGCATCAGGAGGTCGTTATCGGCCGTAATCATGAGTTTAATGAATTCCCAGGCGCGCGCGGGGTCATTGCAAGTATTGAATATTACGATATTCTTTGGATCGCCGTAAGTGTATGCGCGGTTTTCAAGCGAGTCGTTGGGAACAGGAAGCCCCGTAAAGCCGTATTCGAAGCCTTCGGGCTTAAAGCGGTCGGCGTGCACAATTTCCCAGGGACCAGTAAAGCGTGTTGCGATGTCGCCTCCCAAGAACGGGTCGCGCCGGGCCGAGAGTCTTTCCCTCGGGAAGTAACCGTTATCGTATAAAGTCTTCAGGAATCTGAAAACTTCAACTGCGTATTTATTATTAAAGACCACCTTGTTATCCTTGACGAGAGGGGCGCCGCCTGAGGCGGCAAGGTAGAGAGGGTAGAAGTCGAAGAATCTCTGCCACCATGTTACCAGGACCTCGGCGTATCCGATCCACCGGTTTACATAGCCCCCTTTGGGGTCGAAACGTTTAATTTTCTTTGCCGCGTCAAAAAACTCCTGGTACGTCCTGGGAGGGTTATTCATGCCGATCGATTCAAACATTTTTTTATTATAGATGAGCATGATAGGGTTAATCTTCCACGGGACCTGGTATATGTGGCCGTCGCTAGAGGTGATTTCCTTTACCACCGCAGTGTCGCACCTCCCGTATAAAAATTCAAGGAAGCCCGGTATTTTGTCGAGCGCAATAAGCTTACCGGAGCGGGCGTAGAGCTCGACGTCCCCCTGCCACATATTTGAGTATATATCGGGGGTAGTTCCGCCGACAACGGCCGCAAGCACCACCTCTTCGCTTGACTGCCCCTCGGGCACGGGCTGGAAGCTAAGGGGTTTACCGGGATTAAGGCGGTTCCACTGACTAACGACGAGCCTTGCAAAGGTAATCTCATCGGAGTTGTTGGAGCTCCAGTAGAGCATTCCTTTTCCTGAAGTCTCCCCTCTTTTATTGCAGGAGATGCCGCATAAAGGGGCCAGCAGCACGAGGAGCAAAACAATATGTTTTAAGCGTGAAGTCAATTGAAGTCAATTAAAAATTAAAAATTAAAAAGTATAAGAAACTTTAAAACTTAAGAACTTCATACTAATTCCAGTACTGCCATTCATAGTCGATTACAGGGTATGCCTGGCGGAGGAATGTTCCGCCGTTTTTGACGCTGTAGACGTCAATTGCACCGGGATCCTCCTTATCCGTAACGGGAAGCCTGTTTAAGGCCTCCTCATTTACATTAACGGGAATTTTTTCTTTTAATCCCAGAACCCTGTTTGCAACTTTCCTGATGTACTCATAAGAATAAAGGTCACGTTTAACCTCATCTTTCACCTCGTCGTAAGGCTTCAGATTTCCCTGCTCGTCTTTATAGCGGTGGCGGTAGTTATCATAGAATTCCTTCATTTTTCCATCATCTATTTTAATTGATGAGGCAATATCGAGTTTCATTTTTGAGTAGACGAGTTTATCCTTCCACCATTTTTTCTGCAGCTTAACGTCGCCTGAGTTCTCAAAGCCATGACTAAAGGCAAGGCGGGTTAAGACATTGTCGCGCACCATGCGCCAGACTATGTTCTGCATGAAGCTAAAGAATGCCTTGTGAGAGGACTTATCGAAATTGATATAAGGCTCCCGGGTTGTATACCACTTTATAAAATCCCGGATGGTGAGGCTTCCATTATTCTTTTCCACCAGGACAAGCTTTTCGTATGGAGTGATATCCGACGGATTAAAGTTTGGGTAATCCGCAATTATATTTTTCTCCGGGTTCCACTCCTTGTATGTTTCAGGGGAAAGGAATTTATTTATAAGGTAAGCCTTAAGTATATTAAACGCCTCTCTTTTAATTACGGGGTTTTCCCTCAGCATAAGGCTTTGCACGTATTTATCTGACATGGAGTCGGCCTTCTCCTTTAGTATGGCGCGGTTAACCTCATACTTCAGCTTTTCCATTTCACTTTCTGTAGTTATCATGCTTTTCCACTTATTATCAAGCTTAAGTATGTAGCACCCGTCGGGTGTTTTAACCGGCGGGGTTACTCCTCCCGGTTTCATGGTATCTACAATTGCAGAAAGCAGGGGGTTTTTCTTCTTGAGGCTGAAGGCTGTTGTTTTAAGATAGCGGTCCTCGTATTTAGCTCCCATACGGAACTGACGGTTAAAGAGGGTATCGAAAGAGGTTCCGCTTAGTATTTTTTGATAATCCTCTTTTATATCTTCAAAAGAGGGTTTATAGATCCATTTAAGCTCGAGCTCCACGAGCTCTTTTTTAACGCCCTCTTCAATTTCCCTTTGGCTTACGCTGATATTGTTCCAGATATCGTTTCTATAGAGCTCTTCGGTAGCCAGGTCGCCTTCTATGTCGGAGAGCATCATTTTGACGTCTTCGGACTTATCGAGTCCTTTAGAGTATCCGTCCAGTGCCAGGAGTTTTTCATAGATCATAAAATCGAGGTAGCGCCTGAGTGAATTCTTCTCGCGCTTGAGGAAAGCGGGCCCGAACTCATAGCTTGTCAGGAATTCCTGTGCTGTGATCTGAATATTTCCAACCTTTGCCACGACGAGGGATTTGTAATTTTTATTATCCAGGTCATATTTTTGGAATTCAGTTTCCTGGGCCCATATTATAGGAAAAGATAAGAAAAGAGTTATAGCGATGCTTATCTTAAAAGTTTTAATATATCTAAGCGGCATAATTTCCTTTTTACTCAATATAAGAGATTATTTAGTTTTCAAAATTGATTTACGTCTTTTCAGAATTTGAGGTCAATCGAGAAGACGTGTATATTTTCCAGGCGTCCGAAGTTCCTGTAGGCGTAATCGAAACGGATGCCGGTCTGCCCGAAGAAGTTCCCGGAGCTGACGCCGATGCCAAGCGAGAGGCCCCCTTCTTTCTGTTTAAGGAAAAGCGAGTTAAAGCCTCCTCTTAAGAATACCATATCGTGATATGATATTTCGCTTCCAACGTTCACGCTTTCATAGTTATCGTTCGGGTGGAGTGCGTCGACGGCAACAATCCAGTTGAATTCCTCTGATTTCATGACATGAGTTGAAATTCCGAGCTGCATAAAAAGGGGCAGGTCCCAGGAGTCCATTTCAATATCGAAAGGAATTCTTTCGTTAGAGCCCTGTTTTGTGGGGTCCACGCGTCCGAAGGTTCTTGTATCTCTTCCTGCAAGCTGCATCGAGGTGCCGAAGTTGGAGATAGCGGCACCAATTACGAGTCCGTTCAGGAGGTCTGTTCTAAAGAGTGTGCTGAAGTCGACGGCGAAGCCTGTGGCAGTTTCGTGCCATATTTTCTGTTGAATGTACTTGGCATTAAAGCCAATGGAGAATCTGTCAGTAAGGCTCATTGCATAAGAGAGGCCGACAGCCATATCGCCAGCGGAGAAGAATTCGCCTGTACCCTGAGGCATATCGACCGTAGTAACCTTCATATCAGGCATATTGAGCGAAGTAAAGCTGAAGCCGAAGGTTCCGATTCCGCTTAAAGGGAGAATAAGGGCAGCAAAGTCGAAGCCTGTGCCAGCGAGCCAGTTGGTATGCTGGGCCATGAATTCCGTCTGCTGCATAGTTGCAATACCGGCTGAATTCCAGTAGAGGGCTGAAGCGTCGTTAGCGATGCTTACAAATGCGCCGCCCAATCCGATTGCCGAAGCCCCGACGGGAATTTCGAGGAATGTTGCGGCAACGGTACCCGTTTTGGAAACATTCCTGTTAAACACCTGCGCCTGCAGTATAAAGGGGTATATTAAAAACAGTATCAATAATTTCTTCATAAGCACCTCACGCTCAAAAAGCTTTTAATTATTATTGCCGCCTGATAATACTCCTGGTTACTTAATAATTGCAAAGCGGCCAATTTTAGTGCCCACGCCCGGGGCATCCACGTGATAGATATAGATTCCGTAGGCGATATCCATTCCGTCGCGCGAGACCAGGTTCCAGGCTTCCTGTCCGTTATCAGCCGAAGTGTAGTGGGAAAGGGTCTGGACGAGTCTTCCGCTAATGGTATAAATTCTCACAATGCACTGAGCAGGAAGGTTAACAAATGTAATTCTCCTTTCGCCACGTCCGACGTCTGTAGTAAGAGGTTCCCAGGAGGCAGCGCCGGTATAGGGATTAGGGACGACATCAATCTGGCTCAAGTCATTTTTAGCCTTTGTAAGGTCGAGGTATGGGGCTTTGGTTGTAAAGTCCACATACTCGCCCGTTCTGAATGGTTTTGTAGTTGCGATTCTGAATATGTCACCCGGCTGGGGTGGTCTTGGAGGTTCCTTGCTTGTAGTATCCACCTGCAGAGTTACCGACCAGGTGGCTCTATAGTCCGTACGTCCCGTGGCCTTTTTACCTGCCGAGTCACCGACGACGACAAAGACGGCGTCGCCGGCATCAAACATGGAGTCAGCGCCTGCCGGCTGCTCAAAAATGAACTGGACATGGTTGCGGTCGTCGGTAATATCCCTTATTGTAATATTAGAGGCCTCGGGTTTACTGAAAGACTTGGCTACAAAGGAGGAGTCGCCCTTTCCTTTATCGGTAAAAGTGATTTCGAAATCGGCGGGGTAATCAACTCTTTTGTTGCCATATGTAGGTATATATCTTGGGTCGAAGCCGGTAGTAACGACATAGTTGCTGTTGCCCTTGATCCAGCCTGTTTTGCTCTGGTCGATAGCAACCACGGTATCGTTTCTCAGATTGACTGAGAAGCCGTCAGTAACCAGAGTCTGTTCATTTGCGCCTTTTATCCTGGTGAGTTTAATTAAGGTATCTTTTGAACTCGTATTGATCAGACGGAAGTAAGGATGGCGGTTATTGTGATACCTGGAAGAATCTACGAATTCCAATTTATAGTTGTTATTATTTACAAGGGCGCCGGGGTCGATTATGTCTATATTCACCGAACCAGAAGAAGGGCCGCTTGGAAGATAGTTTGCTATCTGGGGCGGCACATATCCTGCTGCGGGGGCGTGAGGCGTAACGACTGCGGTATTGACGTCAGGTTTAACGTTTCCAACCAGATCCTGTTTAATAATGCTTGTAGTCTCAGAAGGGGGAATACCCAGAAATTCTCCCTGCACTGTAGTAGTGGTAAATCCCTTATCGTATGCAACCACGGCATAGTAGTAGGTTTGACCGTTCTGGACTGTAGAGTCGACGTAGCTATGCTGGAGGCCGGAGTCATCGCCAAGGTAGAACTGAGCGCCGTTGACGCTGATGGGATGGAGGCCCACGACGCCGTCGACCAGGTCGAACTGAGCCAGGGGCTGTCTGAAGGTAGCTTTTCCGTAAGCGTCGGTAATAATTTTATCTTCGAGGAAGTTAGGTTCAGTGCTCCTGTAGATTCTGTAGCCCTCAAAGTTATATCTCTGGTAGAAGGCGTCGAAAGTCTGCTCGGCCCTATTGTCCCAGTAGAGAGTAACCTTTCTGTCGCCCGCGATTGCCTTAACCAAAGGTTTATCAGGCGGTTTGGCAAAGCGGTAGTTAGCGTTATAGATCTGCTGGACGGTTCTTTTTCTGCGGAAGAGGTCATTTTTATCTATGGCAAAAATGAGTCCCATTGAGAATCTTTCAGTTTCACCTGTTTCCTGAGCCTGCGCGGTCTGCTGGCTATAGGTATTTCGCCCAAAGAGGTGAATAAAGTATGACGAGAAATAGTTAGCCAGGTTAACGCCTATAAGTGTCTGTCCGTGCGGGGGCGGAAGGGCCGAAAGTCCCTGCCAGTTATGCTCGTCGTTATTGAGGTCGTAGGTATGGACCGCGGCAATGAGGAATCCAGTAAGGCCAAGCTGGTCGGATTCATCCTTATCGAGAATACCGAAATTAGGTTCACCCTGGTCAGGTTTTCCGTTACCCTCGGTGCCGTTCGGGTCGGGTCCCGTATAGCCCTCGTCGTAGGGGCCAATTCCGTCACTTCCGACGTCATCGTTAAGCGGCTCCCCCTGGTCCCACTTTCCGTTTCCATTTAAGTCATGGAAACTCCTCCAGTTACAGTTCTCGTCGGCGTCCCAATGAGGTCTCCAGGAGTAACCATAGAACTGTTTAAATAGGAGAGTATCCTGTGAGGGGTTTTTAAGGAAAGGGTCCTCCGCGGGTGTATTAATAAAGGTTTGAGCAACGTTATCCCTTTTTTCATCTGTAAGGCCGTCGTGGTCGTTATCAATATTGTCATTAGGAATTCCGGGGCTTTCTAAGAATGCGTAGCCAGCGATACCCACGGGGCTCCAGTGGCCGGGGCTTCCGAAAGGCACAATAGAGTAAGCGTAGGAGATATCGAGCACGGCATCATAGTCGCCCGCGTTGTTAGAGGAGTTATCGTGCCCTCCAATTCCCCAGTCGACGTACTGTGCAAAGAGAGCCTTCTGGTAGTCGTAGGTACCCATATTGGTAATTTCATAGTACCAGAATATAACGTCCTCGGCCAGAACCTGTGACCACTGGAAGCCTCTTGCGTGGACCTGCATTCCGAGTCCGCCGCGCGTGGGGTCCTGAGCATCGGGGTGGAAGTCATATCTCTGGATATATTCCTTGTCCTCGTTGTCGTCAAAAACGAAGTAGGTTTCGAGGTCGGCATTTCTGACGTTATTGCCGAAGAATCCGTTCCACTTGCCGTCCCAGTCGTTTGGGCGGTCGGGCCAGTGAGTAGGCCATGTATTCGGGTCGTCGCTTCTGGCAGGGGCAGTCTGGTAAGGGTTAGCATAGCCCGGGAGGGGCCACCATCCATAAGTAACACCCGTAGCGACATCGTGCCTGGTATACTCATAATAATTAGTTTCAAGAGGGTGGAAAGTTCTGCCCTGAGCGTCCTTGACCTCGGCCTGGACAATAACAGCCACGCCGTCGACGTAGGTATGGCCGCTTCCTTTAGGCCAGACGCCGCTTAGTGTCGGGTCGTTGAGCCAGTCGGCAATTTCTCCAAAGTTGTAGTAGACAGTCTGCACCAGGTTACCGTCCATATATCCTTTTTTGCTGTTAAAGTGGCTTCCCCTGTTCTTGTCAATAAGTCTTTGGGCCGACAAAACTCCGGGGTACAAGAGGAAGACGAGGCTCAAAAAAAGGATTAAATTCTTAGTAAAATATTTTATTAAGTACACAGCTAACCTCCATAAATTTCAGGCAACTAATAATTCAGGGAAACGCCCAGAATAATCTGGCGCGGGGCGGAATAAAAGTCCGGTCTAGTATAATATTCCTGGATTGTATTTACGCCGCGCGGCTGGGCCTGCTGTCGCGTAAGGTCCAGTGTATAACCGGCCCTGCCCGTATCGGTAAAGACATTCATTTCATTTGCGGTATCGAACAGGTTATAGACTTTCAGGAAGAGAGAAAGACCTCTGTTGAGTATTCTGAAATACTTAGTAAGGTAAAGGTCGACGTTAAAAATAGCAGGGCGCGTATCGCTGTTTTCAAGTCCTGTTCTCTGGTTCTGCAATGCCGGTGTATATGGCAGTCCTGTTCCGAGGCGTCCGATAAGGCTTCCGATAAAGTTATCG
>JBLMYS010000104.1:0-20955 GCA_050258415.1 Acidobacteriota bacterium
CGGACATTTTTCTGTCAAGTTTATAAAAATCTCACAAAGGAAATTCTAAATATACGGAAAACCACGGGGTAAGTCAACAAAACAATAGAGCATGAATTTAGCGCAAAGACTTAGAATTCCCGTGGCAGTATATTTAAAGTAAGGCACCCGAAGTGAGTTTTCCGGTGCTTTAGGATTTATTTTTTCTAAAAAGAAATATAATTACAATTAACAAAACAGCAAATGCCAATGAATATATCCAGACAGGAGTTTCCTTAAGTTTAAAGGGCCTGTATGTAGCCGTAATTGTCTTACCCATGCCGATTTCGGAGAGTTTATAGCGCCAGGTAAGTCTGTTTTTACTGATTTCCTGGGCATTATGCGTAATAATATCGCCCGGGAGGTAGTAAATATAAGTTACAGTAAAGGAGGCAGCATCCACGCCGAAGCCGGTAGCAACAGGGGGAATAAACTGAGAGAATATTTTCTGTCCGGCTGCGCCGTTCTTAATGGAAAAGTTAGCTTCCTTAAAGGCTTTTGTATTGTTCAGAGAATCCAGATGCTGAAATGTAAATTCAACTTTTGCATGGATAGTAGTATCGGAGCTGTCTGCATAGACCTCAATTTTATCAATTTTAGCGTATTTTGAAGCAAATTCGTTTTTAATGGAATCGGGGTTGAAGATACCGACCTGTTTTACGAAGAGGGAGTCCTGTGAGTTTGTTGTTTTCATCCAGTAATGAACGAACATGTTACCCGAGCCATCGGTCTTAACGGTTGTTTCCTGATAATAATTAAGGCAACCATTTAGAAATAAGGTTGTATAAACTAAAAGCGCAATTAATTTACGATTCATATATCCTGCAAAAAAGTTATTGGCAAAAATAGCTAAATTTAGGATATTATTGCAATAAGCAGTACAAATTGTTTTCACTAACTTTTATAGAACGGGAAAAATCGTTATTTTTGCAGTAATTAAATATTGAAAAGAGGTTTATAATGCCGACATACGATTATAAATGCACAGAATGTGGATATTTATTTGAGTATTTTCAGAAGATGACGGATAGTCCGCTCGTGGAATGCCCGCAATGCCACGGCAAGCTCAAAAGGCTTATTGGCGCCGGGGCAGGCCCGATTTTCAAAGGCACGGGATTCTACCAGACCGACTATAAGAACAAGGGCAACAGCTCCGGTTCCTCAAGCAGCAAATCCGTATCAGTTCCAAAGAACATTTCCACATCATCAGACACAAAGTAATAAAGTCCAGTTGATGCTGCCGGCCGAAAAAGCCGCAGCACCAATTTGGCATACTCCCCCAGCCAGGCAAACTTAAAATAAGACAAAATTTCCCAAGGACTCCTTCAATTAAACTTCCTTTAGAGGCATCTCCATTTTCAATGGGGTAAACTAATTGGAATTGCCATTCACATTGGGCTTAAATAATATAAATTGTCGTTTGTCTTAAGAATTAAGGAGGAAAAAATATGAAGGCGGTTGTTTTCCACGGTACCGGAGATGTGAGGGTTGAGGTGGTAAAGGACCCTGAGATAAAAAATTCAGGTGACGCCATAATAAAAGTAACCTCGACAGCAATTTGCGGCTCCGATCTGCACCTCTACGACGGGTACATTCCAACTACTGAAAAGGGGGACATATTCGGGCACGAGTTCATGGGGGAGGTGGTGGAAAAGGGCAATGACGTAAAAAAGCTGAATATCGGCGACAGGGTTGTAGTTCCCTTTCCTATATCCTGCGGGGAGTGCTACTACTGCAAGCAAGAGCTATACTCATTATGCGACAACAGCAATCCGAACAGGAAGATGGCTGAAAAGGTCTACGGATACTCCCCTGCCGGGATCTATGGGTATTCGCACATTTTCGGTGGAATTCCGGGCGGGCAGGCCGAGTACGTGAGGGTTCCGTATGCTGATGTTGGCCCGATTAAGGTCAATAACGGCTTTACTGATGAGCAGGTACTCTTTCTTTCAGACATATTCCCCACGGGTTACATGGCAGCAGAAAACTGCGCGTTAAAAGGGGGTGAAACCGTTGCAGTATGGGGATGCGGCCCAGTAGGGCAGCTTACAATACAGAGCCTGTTTATGTTTGGCGCCGGGAGAGTAATAGCAATAGACAGGGTGCCCTACAGGCTGCAGATGGCAGAGCGCCTGAGCAAGGCCGAGGTAATCAATTATGACGAAGATAAGAATGTACTTGAAAGGCTTAAAGATATGACAGGCGGGCGCGGCCCTGACTGCTGCATCGATGCCGTGGGAATGGAGTCGCATGGGTCGGGACTCATGGGATTTTACGACCGTGCAAAGCAGGCCGTGCGTCTTGAGTCGGACCGTCCGACAGCCTTAAGGGAAGCAATACAGGCATGCCGTAAAGGAGGTGTTGTTTCAATTCCTGGCGTATTCGGTGGCATAGTAGACAAGCTCCCCCTGGGGGCAGCCTTTAATAAGGGACTAACATTTAAGATGGGGCAGACACACGTGCAGAAGTACATGGCTCCCCTGTTAAAAATGATAGAAGATGGAAGGATTGATCCCTCACAGATTATTACACACCGCATTAAAATTGAAGATGCACCCCGCGGTTATGCAATTTTCAGAAATAAAGAGGACAACTGTGTAAAAGTTGTGATGAAGCCTTAATCCAGTTTCCTTAAAGAACCGGCAGAAAGACAAACCGCCATAATTTAACAGGGAATCTGCCGGTCCTGTAAAACCAGTTAAAACACGCCAAAGCCGGCAATAAGTCTTATTGCCCCCACAAATACCGCAACCAGGCAAAGGTACAATCCGAAGGTTGCCGGGCGGTTGGGCTGGCCTGGTTTTGTATTTTTCTTTGTAATATAACTTATAATACCCCCAATTACTGCAAAGGGGATATTTATCCAGTTTAATGCACCGAAACAGGGGAAAAATCCAATTATGAAGCCGATTATGGCCAGAACTCCCCATGCGAAACTGATAAGCTGCATTTTTACCTCATTTATGAATAATTAGCTTTATTAATTCTTTTCAGAGTCTGAAAAATATTTTTCTGAAAGCAAGTCTTCCCACAAAAAAAAGCTGGTTTAAGACCAGGACAGAATAAAGCGCCAAAGAGGCGCGGTTTGAATTAAATGCCTTAGTAAGTTCACCCTTTGATATTTCGACAAAAGCCGTGGTCATGCCGCATAATGGGCACTGTCCGAGGCCGAGCCTTTTACTTTCACATACAGGCGTAAGTTTGAATATAGTGCTTTCAGGCAAAACAAAGGGAATGATCAGAATAAAAAGCGCGGCAATGCTAAGAGCCGCCCAAACGATAAAGAAGCCCTGCCTGAATTCCTTCATTTACATCCTGTACGTTGTAGTTATACAATATAAATCTATCCCGGTTTATTTTCACCATTCAGAAGAAAAAAAACAGGGGGGCTGGTCTTGAGCGAGTCTGAGAGAAAAAGTAAACTCACTCCCCTGTCCCGGAACGCTTTCGAGGCGAATGGTTCCGCCGTTTTTTTCAACGAACTCCTTTGAGAGCACCAGTCCCAGGCCCGTGCCCTTTTCGTTTGCAGTGCCTTCAGTTGAGACACATTCATCAATCCTGAAAAGTTTATCTTTGACCGAGTCAGAGATTCCAATGCCCTCGTCACAGACGGAAACGTTTACCAAATCGTTCTGAACCGAGCTGAACAAGGCGATTCTTCCGCCTGGTTTTGTAAACTTAATGGCATTTGAAACGAGATTCCTAATGACTGCAGCGGTCATATTTTTATCGGCAAAAACAAGTATCTGCTCAGGTATGCGGTTTTCCAGAATAATTTCCTTTTTCTCTATCTGGTCCTGGTACAGCTCAATTACCGAGCGGACGATATCGCTTAAATTAAGAATTTCGGGAGAAAATTTAAGTCTTCCGGTCTGAAGTCTTGCCCACTGGAGCAGGTTTTCAAGGAGCCTGAAAATTCCGTTTGCAGACCTGCTGATGCTTTCAGAGAGGACCTTAACCTCCTCGATTGCCAGTTCATCTATGTGTGAGGACAGGAAGTCGGAAATCCCAAGCAAAGAAGTAAAGGGGCTCTTGAGGTCGTGAGCAATAATTGAAAAAAATTTGTCCTTGCTTGAATTGGTTTTAGCCAGTTCCTCAGAATACTTTTTTATTTTATCCTCAGCTTTTCTGACCTCGGTGACGTCTCTTGAAACTCCGACGATGCCTATATAGTTGCCCCTGTAGTCAGTAATCGGGACCTTGGTAGCCGAGACGTAGCGGTACTGGCCGTCGGCTCTTCTGATTTTTTCGACCTTTGCGATGAGGGCTTTGCCGGTAGCAATAATTTTCTGCTCGTCCTGGAAAGCCTCAGAGGCGTGTTTTTTTGTAAAGAAGTCAAAGTCGCTCTTACCGATAGCCTCTTCAGGATCATTTAATCCGAGGACCTGTGCCTGAGCCCTGTTTACCCTGACGAATCTGGAATCTTTGTCCTTGAAGTAGATGGTATCAGGAATATGATTCATGAGTGAATAGAGCAGGTCTTTTTCAAAGGCCAGTTCCTGAAGAATAACCTGGTTTTCCGCCTCAATATTTTCGAGTTCCTTTACCCTTTTACGGAGACGCTCCAGTTCCTCTTTCTGGGATTCCGGAAGGATGTCTGTATTTTCTGTTTCCATAAAAACGCCGGGGAAATTCAATTAATCGGTTTAAGCTTACTTGGAGTACGAAAGATAATATTTTTTTATAAATAATCCTCTGCCTAATAATAATTAAATGAAGATAAAGCATGCGCTTAAAGATGGAGAGGATACGGGAAAAATAAAAGTATTCAGGATAAGAAAAAAATTAGGAAATTTCAAAAAATCTTTTTATATAATTATTAACAGGGCACGAGGAAGCATAATTCTCTCTCTGGCAGAAAACGCCAGAATCCGGCATAAAACAATTATTGATTGTACAAAATCTGTTATTATTAGATAATTCCGCCACAGGTGAGTTAATACTGAACCGATTACTATAATTTTATGCATTCATTAGAAAAGGAGGGCAAGATGCTGTATTTAGCTTTAATGCTGGCAGTCGTCATTTCCTTTGTTCTGGGAGCAGTACTTGTATATGTACGTTTCAACAGCAAACAGACAAGGATTCACAATCAGTATTTCCGTGAACTGCAGGAGAACTACAATCTTGAGCTTCAGAACAAATGGCTCAAGGAGTCTCTCCAGAAATTAAACTTATTATAACTTCTATTACAACCGGGACATAATTTTGCAGTCATAAGGGTTATAAGACAAGGCTGCAGAAAGTTTTCTCTTTCACCACACACGAGACCGGGCCGCTCACAGAGTAATGGTATCAAGTCCAGAATGCAGCAGGGACTATCCTGCAAGGACAGGCTGTATTTTCAGGAGATCAAGTAAAGATGACAAACAAAGAGTTTTTGCTCAAAGAGTACAGGAAGGCGCTCAGAAAGGGTTACTTTCATTATGCCTGGGTTATACTGCAGAATCTGCATAAAAGGGCAAAGTATGAGAAGTTCAATGTCGAGTTTTCAAATCTTTATGTAAACGAGGATGGGTTTTTATTCAACAGTTAACCTTTATTTTTCCCATTCGTCCTTAAGTATGCTCATTCTGTAGAGGCTCCAGTACTCATTTCCAATTCTGCGCACGTCTCTATGGAGGCCTTCACGGACGAAGCCAGCTTTCTCGTAGCAGGCTATAGCTGAGGTATTAAAGTCGAAGACGTTGAGTTCAATTCTATGCAGATTCAGTTCCAGGAAGCCTACTTCCAGTATTTTTCTCATCATTTCCCGACCTACACCTTTTCCCCTGTAGTTTTCAGGGCCAACAAGAACGCGGCAAATGCAGGCCGATCTGTTTTTGTTGTCTATGCTGTTAAGTTCAATGTGTCCGATGCTTTTATTTGTCAGGGCATCCTCGACTGTAAAAATGAGCCTTTGCGGGGCAGGTTTTTCAGCCTCACGGATATAATTTTCGAGCTGGGGATGGGTAAGAGGGAAAGTAAAAATGGTGCCGGCCCACTGGTATAAAAGCGAAGGGGAAGTAATCCAGTCTATAAGCTGCTGAAAGTCCTCCCTGCTGAATTTTCTAAGTTTAATCATCCGATTAAAAAGGTGTTAGTGATTTATTCAGCTAAATTTAATATTTTACATTCATAATTCAAACCACAATCCTGTGAATCAAATGAAAAACAAAACACTACAAAGAACTGTAGGGCTGGTGGTTTTCTTAATTACAGCAGTAATTTACTTTCTGACCGTACAGCCTTCAGTATCGTTCTGGGATCCGGGAGAAATATCCTCGGCATCGTATTCACTCATGGTTCCGCATCCTCCGGGCGGGCCGATGTGGCTGATAATCGGGAGAGTATTTTCTATGATCCCGTTCGCTCACGAAATAGGTTTCAGGATCAATTCATTTTCAGTTCTTGCCAGCTGTTTTTCCGTATTGCTGCTTTACCTGGTTGCAATTAAGATAATTGAGAGCTACAGGGGGCGGGAATACAAGAGCAGTGCAGAGGCACTTTTAACTTACATACCCGCTGCCATTGGGGCCCTGGCCTATGCATTCTGCGACACCTTCTGGTTCAACGCACTCGAGGCGAATTACTTTGCCGTAAGCACTCTTCTTTACTCGCTTGTCGTATGGCTTATGATGGTCTGGCATGAAAGGTACAATTCACCGGACAATGAGAAATATATAATACTGATGGCCTACATAATAGGGATTTCAGCAGGTGTGCATCTGATGAGCATGCTGGCAATTTTAACTTTTGTCGGTGTAGTGGTCATGAAAAAGTACGTTACAGATGAAGTGATGTACAAAAGGAGCGCCTACATTCTTCTCATACACCTGGCGATAATGGCGGTTGTGGCCCTGGGTCTCTGGGGATCCCAGACCGGAACAACTCCGCCTTCGCCTGAGGAGTACCAGGCATTCGATTCCAAGTTCAAATGGATCATGATTGGCATATCGGTTATATTCATGTTCATATTCCGCGAGAGGATATTTAACCGAAGTTCATTTTATATGCCGCTTATGATTGGAGCCGTAGTACTGGCCATTGTATACCCGGGCATGGTAAAAGGTTTTCCGGCACTGCTGCTTTTGATTTTTGGTCCCGATCCTATAGTTAACATGATTGTTTATATAATCATTCTGGCCGGGCTGGCATACCTGTCCTACTGGACAATTAAAAACCAAAAGCCCCTGTTAAATCTTTCGGCCTTATGTCTGCTGTTTGCACTGATAGGTTTTTCGACCTATTCCATGATAATAATCAGGGCTACGCAAGAGCCACCGATGAATGAAAACGATCCTGAGACATTCAGGGAGCTGGATTATTATCTGGGGCGCGAGCAGTACGGTGACTTTCCTGCCTTTAAGAGGAGGTTTTCTTCGGAGCCGCACCAGCAGGCAATTTATACTGAGTACTCGAGTGACCTGGATTTTCTCTGGAAGTACCAGATAAATCATATGTACAACCGGTATCTGCTCTGGAACTTTGTCGGGCGCCAGTCATACATTCAGGATGCCGGCGTAAGTATGAAGGACTACTTTGCCATTCCGTTAATCGTTGGCCTTTTAGGCCTTTACTTTTATTTCAGGAAAGACTGGAAAATGGCATCGGCATTTCTGATACTATTTATTTTTATGGGATACCTGATAGCTTTCTACCAGAACCAGCAGGAGCCTCAGCCAAGAGAAAGGGATTATTTTTATCCCGGAGCCCTCTTTGTCTTCTGCCTCTGGATTGCAGTTGGCGTAAAAGAAATAATGGAATCAATAAGGGAGAAGTTCCGTGGCAGGACGTATGAGGCCGGGGCTTCATTTGCTTTTCTTGCACTTGCATTGCTTTTAATTCCGGCACGCATGCTGCAGGTAAATTATTTCACACACGACCGTTCGCGCGACTGGGTGCCGTGGGATATGTCGTACAATCTTCTTCAGAGCTGTCAGCCTAATGCAATTTTGTTTACAAACGGCGATAACGATACATTCCCCCTCTGGTTTTTACAGTATGTTGAGGGGATAAGGCGTGACGTCAGAATTGTAAACTTAAGTCTCGCAAACACTGACTGGTACATTAGGCAGCTGAAGCACACGAAACCTTATGGAACTCCGGAGGTCAAGTTCAGCCTTACTGACCAACAGATAGAAGGCATTGAACCGATGCAGTGGCAGCCGCAGAACGTTTCAATACCGGTGCCCCCGCAGGTAATAAAGGATTACGGTGTTAAAGACACTTCCGTACTAAGAACGGGCCGAATCACTTTCAGAATGAACAATACGCTGCAGTACGGCAACGTAAAGGCAATACGGGTGCAGGATATTGTAGTTAAGGACATAGTTAGCTCCAACACATGGCAGCGCCCGATCTACTTTGCGGCTACAACTCCCAGAGACGCAAAAATAGGGCTGGATGATTATCTCGAGGCCGAAGGCCTGGCCTCAAGGCTCATGCCCGAAAGGGGCTTAAGAGGAATGGAGGCCGTAAACGAACCGATAATGCGCCAGCAGCTTTTAGAGCAGAACTCGTCTTATTCAAAAAGTTATAAGCCCGGTTTTAAGTTCCGGGGTATAAATGAGAAGGGGATATTCTACGATGAAACCCACATGCGGATGATCCAAAGCTGCAGGATACCTTTTCTTCAGCTTGCGTATTATTACACAAATATTGATCATAACGGCCCAATGTGCATTAAAACGCTGGATGAGATGGAAAAGACAATACCTCAGAATTTAATTGAGATAGATTACAGAAGCCTCTACGATATAGCCAATCTTTACAGAGCCTCCGGGGCACAGGACAAATTCCGTCAGACGGCAGCCAGAGTAGAATCTGAAGCCCTCAGGGAAATTGACCTCCAGTCGTCCAGTCCGCAGGCGGCAATAGAGGCTTACAGAATTCTGGAGGACTTATACGTAAGTCTTAAGAATTACGACAAGGCTGTAAATCTCCTGCAGAGGCTGCAGAATTATTATCCCGGGGATACATCTATTAAAGACGAGATAGACAGGATAAACAGGTTAAAACAGACTCCATAAAACAAAAAAGGCTGCCTTTTTGAAAAGGGCAGCCTTTTTTCCCATAAGATCTCCCCACAGAAAAAATAATTCATCCGAAGTAGAAAAATGTTGATGGCCGCCATATGGAATTGAGAGTTGTTTTTTTTATATTGATTCTAAGATAGAATTTTTATGCAGCAGGGCTTTATTCATGAAAATATTTAACGCATTATTGCTTGTGCTTCTTATACTATTTTCTTCGTGTTCGTCGTCAAAAGACTCTGCCAAGGGGGAAATAAAGACAATAAAAGGCAGGGTTTTCGTCGTTGGAAATTCTCCTTTTACACATATGGCTCTTCAGACTGATTCCACAACCGTCTACCTTCTTGACTGCAATAAGGCTATACAGGAACAGCTGTCGGAACACCAGGGGTACTTTGCTGAAGTTTCCTATAGTGATACCATAGAGACACCTGAGGGGAAAACGTTAAAGGTCACAGGAGCGAGCCTGCTTCCCCCAAAAGTCCCGGAATGAAAAGGTGTCCCGTCTCTAAGATAACTTGAGATCAATGCCGATAATTATGCTTTATGCCAGGATACGGCTGAATGATTATTTACATTTATTTATAACCCAGACAAAGAGGTACACATGCGATTTTTTTCGATACTATTTGTTTTGATGATTTTAACTCTGTCTCCAGTATTCGCTCAAGTCAGTCTTCCCATATCGGAAAAGAACCCCGGTGGGGGGAGCTATCCTATAGACGGGACGCACCTGCTTGAAAAGCAGGATGAGATAGTCAGGCAATATATTAAGCAGCACCCGGATGAAATGGAAAGGATGAGGCTCAGCAAGGCCACAGCATGGAATTTCACGGTGGGTTCGTCAAAGGCCTGGTGGTCGCTGGATTTCACAAACAACAATCCATATCAGGTTCCTTCCACATGCCGCAAGGTAGGAACAAACTGCTACGTTTTCGTTGAAGATGCAATCTGGGGAAGCCGCGTTAATCAGGCCGGGGTTGACTCTGTAGCTCTTTATTTTGACCAGAAGACGCCTGCAAATCCAAACAAGGGAATTTATCAGAGTGACGTGGAGGTCTTCGGAAACCCGCCTGATGTGGATAATGATCCCAAAATCATTATTCTTATTGAGGACATTAAAGACGGTTACAGCGGATCGGGCGGCTATATAGCCGGTTACTTCTCAAGCGGGAATGAAATTTCCGGCACTTACAGTAACAGGGCCGAAATTTATTACCTGGATGGTAACCCGGGTGATCTTTCAACCGAAAAAGGGATTTACCAGGCAATTTCCACAACAGCCCACGAGTTTCAGCACATGATATTCTGGAATGCTCACAGTATGTCATCCCAAACCACTTTTATTAACGAAGGCTGCTCAATGCTGGCAGAAATCAATGCAGGCTTTGCTGCAAGAAGCCAGGCAGGACAGTACGGGTATAACAACGAGACCAACTACTTCCTCATGGGCTGGCGGGGGGTAAGTGATGACAAAACACTCATCGATTATTCACGCGCATCCAGATTTTTCCTATACCTGAGGGATCAGTTCGGAATTGGAATATTTAAGAAAATTGTAAATTCCGGCAGCTTCGGTTCGGCCTGTTTTAACGATGCATTTCAACAGATGGGATCACCTCTTAAGCTTTCAGACGTATTTGCAAATTTTATGATGGCTAACATTGTTGACGACCGTTCGCAAAACGCGGCTTACGGCTACATTTATCCCAATCTGCCAAAACCAACAGGAACTGTTTTTGCCAATCCGAAAGTCTCTTCCAGCAGCAATATTCAATCTTTGGCGGGTGAATACCTTACATTCAATAACGGCAGTAATCTTAATATAACATTTAATTCCACAGACTCCCGCCTTAAAGTAAAGGCATTCGAAACCGGACCTGCAGGCAACAGAATTCAAGATATTCCCTTAGGAACGGCTTTCAGCGAGCCTCAGTTTGGAACCGGGTATACGACCGTTACCTTTGCTGTAATAAATCCCGTTGAGAGCGACGCCAACCCTACTTCAATAAATTATTCTTACACTTCCACAGGATCTGTTGCCTCTGCAATGGAGCTGAAGTGGGATGAGGCCGAACCGGCAGGATACTATCACGGCATGTTCAGCCCCCAGGATACCATCTGCGTTACCTTTGATGCGGTCCCCGGCGGACACCTGGATTCAATAAGGGTTGCCCTGGGGCAGGCAGGTTCAATCGAAGGGGGGGTATGGCAAACGAGCGGAGTAGTAAGACCCACACCGCTGGGAAAGAAACTGAGTTCCAGATTTACTGTATCCACAAGTTTAACACCTACTGCTCCCTTTCCTGTTCCATGGCCGAACTGGAGAGGAGTTGACCTGAGGAACCAAAACATTTTAACCGACAAGCCGTTTGCGGTTGGATTTATTTTTGGACTTAATCCTGATGCACCCGGGATAATGGTCAGCAAGCACTCCGGAAGTGATCCGTACCACAGTTATACATTCTTTACTCCATCGGGAAACCCGTCTAACTGGTACTATCTGACCAATAAGACTCAGGATTCCACATTAATATATCTTGTAAGAGCTTATGTAAGCCTTGGGGCAACAGGCGTGGAGAAAGTAACGGGTTCTGTAAAACCATCAAGCTATTCTTTGTCGCAGAATTATCCGAACCCTTTTAACCCTGTAACCACTATCCGCTATCAGATTCCCCAATCAGGGTTCGTAACGCTGAAGGTCTACGACATGCTCGGCCATGAGGTAATAAGCCTTGTTGCAAAGGAACAGACGGCAGGAGAATACAGTGCAACTTTTGACGGGAAGAATCTTGCCTCCGGAATTTATTTCTACAGGCTCACGCAGGGGAGTTTCACAGACACAAAGAAACTAATTTTAATGAAATAAAATGTATATAAAAAAAAGAAGGGCTTTGAGCTAAAAACTCAAAGCCTTTTTTATTTTGCGGCAACAACAACCAGGTCTTTTGAAGAGTACTTTTCGAACTTCTGAAGCCCCAGGCTTCCGTAAAAATTAACCTTCCTGAAGCCCGCATCTTTTAATAGTTCCTGAAACACCATCTTTGTATGGGGATAAAGTTTAGTTGTATAGAGGCTTCTTTCAGAAGGCATGTCTTTCTTAAATTTCAGTATATTGAAGTTCAGGCTTTCAGGCATAAAGTCGTAGAAGCGCACATAAATCTCCCCATCCATTTCCGTAACATTAATAATACGGTTATTTTCTTTAAGTATCTGACTGTAGTTCAGGACCTGCAGGACAGCAGTTCCGTTTTCATTGAGGACTGATCTTATTTTCTTAAGGGCCACCGGGAGCTTTTCAGGAGGAAGGTTTGCAAGCGTATTGCCTAAAGAAAATGCGATATCGAACCTGTCATAAAATTTCTTGTTTATTTTAGCAATACTGCTTTTAACAAACTGAACGTCCAGCCCGAAAGCCGAGGCGTTAGCCTTTGCCTGAGCAAGCATTCCCTCCGACTGATCGAATGCAGTTACGCTAAGGCCGCTTAAGGCAAGGGAGACCGAATCGAGCCCGCTTCCAGATCCAAGGTCTGCTGCAGTATGGATTTTGTCATTTAAGAATTTGCTCAAAATACTTTTTCTTCTTTCAAGGGCGGTCTTAAAGCCGATCATGCCGTCATAGAAAGAAGAGATATTATCGAAGAAGTTTTCATTTTTCTGCTCTGTCATCTGACCGCCTTAATTTTTCCGTTTAATTCATTTAGTTCATCTTCAGAGAAGGCCTGTTGAATTTTTGGGAAGAGCTCCCGCTCCTCCTTTCTTATGTGACTTTCGAGAAGGCTGCCCAGACTGTCGAGCTTTTCCTCCAGTCCTGCTTCCCCCTGAAAAAGGCTTTCAATCATTTTTTTGATTTCTTTATGCTCTTCCATTATTTCGTGAAAGAGGCTGTCAAGAGCTTTGTCTTTTCCCTTTACAAAGGGGTAGAGAATTTTTTCTTCAGCCGCAAAATGCACCACAAGGTCGCTTTCGTAGAATTCGAGAGCACGCCCGGCTTTTTCCTTTGGGCTTTCCGGGATGCTATCAAGGCGGGGTGCATTTTTCTTCAGCATCTGTGCAAGCTTTAGTGCATGATGATGGTCGTGCGAAAGCGGTACTAAGGATTTACTTCTTGGCATAACGATAAATTTTATGGATTATTAGTTAATTCTATTCAGCTCTTTTAGAATATCATCCACGCCCTTATTAAGTCCCTCGTGCTGATAGGCAATTTCACCCTCTTTGTTAAAAACATTTATAAGGTTACTGTGTACATAATCACCGTTATCATTTCTCTTATATTTGAAGCCCAGAAGGGCCGCCAGGCTTCTTATGTCACTTTTATTTCCGGTCAGGAGTTCCCAGCGCGATAAGTCCAGGTTCTGTCTTTTGCTGTAGTCCAGAAGTGCCTGGGGTGAATCCCTCTCAGGGTCGATTGAGACGAGTACAAATTTAACGTCCGTCTTTTCATTTTCAGGAATACGTGCTTCAACATTTCTCATGTCATTTACAATTAAGGGGCATGCATAGGTGCAGCTTGCAAATATCATTGCCATAACGACTTTATGTCCCTTCAGCTCACCCAGGGTAATACTCTTATTATGCTCATCAGTCCACTTAGATTCCAGCTGATAGACAGAATTATCGCAGTAAGGTGTACCGGCATTCTCTTCCTCGCTGCAGCAGGATTTTTTTGCGCCGGATTTTTTTACCGCGGCCATTGTTTTAGAAGAGTCAGCAACTGAAGATATTTTCTCACTGCCGCTCAGCTGCCTGGAATTATTTAATGTAAAATAACCTGTCAGCGCAATAATAATCAAAGCCGCAGGTAAAATAAATAACAATTTCTTTTTCATTTCTTTATCCATTATTTAATTAGCATCTTTAACGCAGCGGAATCCCAGGTCGTAGAGCGTGTAACTGGCCTTAAGGCCGTTACGGAAAGCGAACCTCAGGAAGGCGGCGTAATTTGCAGGGTCGCTGCTATTTACAACGCCGCTTCCGCAGAACAAATTTGATTCATCCCCATCTCCACCAAGGCCGCCGGCAAGGATACCGTTAAAGTCATCCACCCATTCGAATACCAGCCCGTGCATATTATAGACCCCGTAGCGGTCGGGCATCCCATGGCCTACTTCAGAAGGGCGCTCGGGCTTTGGAGTAAGATACCATTCAAGAATTTTCTGGTTTACCTTCTTTTCATTGCCGGGCTTCTCACCCGAAAGGGCAACATATTCCCATTCTGCAATTGAAGGAAGCCTTTTTCCTTTCCACTCTGCATATGCTTTGGCAGCAAACCAGGATACGTTTGTTACGGGGCTGTTTGGGTCTGCAAAAGGGCCCAGTTCAAGATCACTTTTCCAGTGGCTTAAGTATGTAGCGCCCGCAAAAATCCTCTTTACCTTTGAGCGCTGCCATTTGGGATTTGCCTTTACAAACTTCAGGAATTCCCCGTTTGTAACAGGAGTACGGTCCATGTAAAAAGGTTTTACCCTTACAGGAACTAAAGACTTATTGTCCTTCCAGAAAGGGGTGTATCTACCTCCTTTGATGAGAACCATTGAAGTCTTCTGAAGTGAAGGCGTTTCCTTTGCAGTAAGGATATTTGCCGCAAGGAGCAGGATTGATATTGAAGCAAATATCCTCAGGCCTGAAAAAATATTATTCTTACAAATTAAAGGCACAAACATTTTATTATATCTACTTTCCTCTTACTTTCTTTACCTCATCGACAGTAACCATATCGCCCTTATTGCCGAAGCTATTGCGCACGTATGTCAGCACTGCAGCAATCTGCTGGTCCGAAAGGTTCAGATTTGGCATTGTATTGTTAAACTGTTTTCCGTTCACTGTAACGGGACCTGTAAGGCCGTGCATAGCGATACCTATACTTCTTTGTTTATCAGCCATAAGGAAGTCGCTTCCTGCAAGGGGCGGGAACACGTTCGGGATTCCCTGTCCGTTTGCCTGGTGGCAGGATACGCAGTTTTGTGTAAATACCTGTTGCCCCATAGCCATAAGGCTTTTCATATCTGCCGGAGCGGCCTGTCCCTGATTGGCTGCTGAAGGCTGATTACCTGCAGCCGGAACATTGCCTGGAGGGGTAGTTCCTGCAGGCGCCTGCTGAAGGTTTTGTTCCTCTTTTTCAGTAGAGCCGAGATATATTTCATCTTTTTGCTTGCCGGAATATATTTCCTTATTCTCCGTTCCGGTAACAATCATTTTACCCACGCATCCCTTGCTCTGAGCCCTGAAATATGAGTGGTCCACAAGCGTGTAGGTGCCGGGTACATCAACCTTGAACTGCAGAATTGAAGTGCCGCCGGCAGGAATGAGTGTTGTTCCAACATTTTTCTGTGTCACCAGGGATCCGCCCTGGAAATGGACCTCATCAAAAATTTCACCTATCAGGTGGAACGAGGAGATAAGGTTTGGTCCCCCGTCACCCATAAAAAGGCGCACTGTCTGGCCTGCAGTTGCCTTAAGAGCATTGTCGCCAATAAGGGAGCCTACTTCACCGTTAAAAACTACATAAGAGGGGTTTTCATCCACAGCCTTCTGCATGTCGAACATCTGAAGGCCGGGGTCGCCAAAATTCCCCTGCGTGTAGAACTCGCTTTGCATTACATAGTACTCGCGGTCAACCTTTGGCAGGCCTTCTTTAGGTTCCACGAGTATAAGCCCGTACATGCCGTTTGCAATATGAAGGCCTACAGGAGGTGTTGCGCAGTGATAGACATAGAGGCCCGGATTAAGAGCAGTAAAGGAAAAGACTGACGTATGGCCGGGAGCCGTGTTTGAGGACTCGGCTCCGCCTCCGGGGCCTGTAACCGCATGAAGGTCGATATTATGCAGCATTGTAGAGCTCGGGTGGTTGTGGAGATGAAACTCAACCAGGTCACCTTCCCTGACGCGGATAAATTTGCCCGGAACCTTTCCGCCGAAAGTCCATTTATTATAGGTCACTCCGTCTGCAAGGCGGGATAGGACTTCCTTTACTTCAAGATTAACAATAACCTTTGTTGGATAATTTCTTGTAATCTGGGGGGGGACATATGGAGCGTCGGTTAAGATCGCATTTTCCTCACCTTTTATCTCATCAGATTCCCCTCCGCCGCCGCATCCGGCAAAAAGCAGCGCTAAAACAAAAGTAAAGACACCGATAAGTATTCCTGATTTATTTACAAATGACCTCATTACTATTTTTCCTCCATCATTTTTTCTTCCAGTTCTTAAAAATCTGTATTAAAGTTTTTGGCGGGAGGATGTCTTTAGCCATCAGGTAAAAGCAGTCGTTTTCCCTTTTGATATGATTTGAGAAGAGGTGCGCAAACTCCCTGGCTTTAAGTTTTAATTCCAGAGTCATGACTCCGTGAGTCAGCTTTTCATTTATTTCCGGCATAAGCTGTTTAAGCATTTCGAGAGACTGTGTGATTTTTCTGTGTTCATCTTTGAAGGCCTGAAGATTTAATTCAGAGATGTAATTTTTCAGTCCGGGATATATTTTTCTTTCCTCATTCTCACAATGGTCATGAAAGTCAGTGGAAATATAATCTACAGAACCGCGTATAACATTCATATCCTCGTTACTAAAGCCCTGCTTATAGATTCTGCTGGCTGCATCAATCAAGAAGGTCAACTGCACGAGTGCCCGTTCATGCTCTTTCATCAGGTTTGTTAAAGTTCCTGTCATTTTCCCTGTTCCTGGTTAAAGTTGTGGCCTGCCTCTTCATTAAACCTGTGTGTTTCCTCTACTCCTGTCGGGTGCCCATAGGTATCCATGTTCTGGTAAAGCATCAGGTACTCTTCTTTTGATATATTATTCTGCCAGTGTCCGGTAAAGATTCCAATAGCTGTAACTATCATAAAGAGGGCTACAATTGCCGCAGCGATATACTTTTTCTGAACCCTTTTTTTTGTAATAAGGGATTTCATTTCGAGTGTATCTGCCACAGGGCATGCATCGACGCAGCTAAGACAGCTTGAGCATTCATCGGAGATAACTGTAATGACCTTATCTACCTTAATTGCAGACGGGCATACCTTTGCGCATTTGCCGCAGTCGATACAGCTTACGGGGTTTCTTTTGATTTTGTGCGGGCTTAAGAACGACAAGAGTCCTAAAAGAGCGCCGTAAGGGCACAGATAGCGGCACCAGAAATTTCTTATGAATACAGAAAGCAGAAGAAGTGATCCGATTACAATCAAAGAGAAGCGTGATATGTCCGCAAAGAAGTAGTACATCTTGATATCCGCAACAATATTATAGGGGCTATCGAGGAAAGCCTTAATGGCAATTTCGCTCATAATAAAGAAGATTGAGTAAGCGAAAAAGCCCAGCAGCAAATACTTTAAGCTGCGCAGCGGATAATCGAGAAATTTCGGCATACGGAGTTTTTTCTTAAACAGTTTTTGAGTAATCTTTTCTCCAAAGTCTCCGACCAGTTCCGAAAGGAAACCAACCGGGCATAACCAGCTACAGAACGCTTTACCAAACACGAGCGATACCAAAACTATACCCAGAAAAATGAACAGGCCTGCCGGGTGGGCATAATGAATGTGCCCTGTAATGATTGTGTAATACAGGCTCATCATTGAGCTGATCGGCAGAAAACCTTCTACTCCCGGAGGCCTCTGGTAAAATGGACCGGTTCCTCCTGATTCAAGATACCCCGTGAACAGATAAAATTCTATGCCTATCCATAGACACAACCCTGCAAAGAGGCTCTGAATTATGAACCTGTATTTCTGCACCGGCTTTTCAGTATTTTTTATAATTTTGTTTTTCATGGTCTTGGAAATTTTAGTTTGGTTTTCTTAACTTAACTTTTAATGCATACGTTAATAACCGTTTAAGGACAACAATAAAAGGAACACCAGAGAATAGGCCAGAAATGTCACGCCTATCTTTTTGTAGCTCACCTTCTGCGGAAGTTTGAAAGTACCGGCTATTGTATGCAGGAGTACCGGAACGTAAGCTACAGCTATGAGCAGCTTTGAGGGGAACTCCAGCGTAAAAATAATCAGAAGAATTATTGCAACTGCATGGTACAAAAGGTTCAGCTTTCCTATGGAGAGCTTTTCCCCGAGCGTAACATTACTTTTCTTCAAGGATGAGAGTTTCATCTTCATATGCACGTAAAAAGCACTGGAGCCGAAGAAGAGCACGTTGAGAAGATAAAGTATCAGACTCTGGGTGGTAAAGGTATTTTCAGTCAGGTATAACACTGCCGGAGCGCTGAGTGTAAGGCCCGCCATTGCAAGGAAATCGCTCCACACGTTTTTCTTAAAGCGAAACATTATGTAAAGGCTTGAAATGAAAAATACCACTGCTACAGCAGCGTAGAGGAGCAGTGAGTATTTTTGGTAAAAAACTATGAGTGGAATCCCTGAAATAAGACTCAAGAAAAAATAAACCGTAAACCAGGTACGCGCATTTTTAAGTTTATCTGTCTTCGGCATTTTCTTGTAGTAGTTCTGCAGCATTACTTCTGCAGGAGTATAGCTCATAAAAAGGAAGAAGACACTAATAATGAAGAGAACCACAGAAAGATTAAGCGAGCGCGAGGCCGTTATGCCTGTCAGGACAGGTATGAACAATACCGCCCAGGATCCATGTTCTCTTGTAACTACCGGTTTCATTTTTGTACCCTTCTCCTTATCTGGCCTTAGCATTTTTTAATGTAAGTTTCGAACTTGTTGATACCTGCTTTCCTGGACCACACTTCGTGGCCTTTTTCTTTCATTTTATCGATTAATGGGGCTGGAGTAAAGGGAGTAATCAGTAGATAAATTTCCCCGCTATTTAGCTTGCTTACGCCTGCAACCACTTTGCCTCCCGGGTGGATGCCATCTTCAAGATCCTGTGTGGCGTCATAGATTACCGCGGGTATAATTTCCCCTTCTATTTTAGGCGCATTCAGTTTCCAGCTTTCATTTTCAAAATCATTGTCTGATTCCACGCCGGCAGCCTTTCTTAGTTCATTTATCAGTTTTGAAATTGGTAATTGCCCAACTGTAGCAGCCTGGCGCAGGCTGGTTACCTTAGCGATAGTTTTTCTTAAGACCGGGCTTTTCAGTTTTGTAAACACAGGAGCCAGTTCAATCAGGACGGGCTCCAGGAATGGGAAATTATCCAGCAGTTCCCCGACTTTGGTATCAGGTGTTATAGCGAGGTCAATATTTTCTTTGTACATTTAATTTTTCTCCGTTTCTGTATTTTCATCATAAGAAAGTATTCTTCTTTCACCTTCAAGTTGTCTTAATCTGGTGAGGTCCTGAGTAACTTCAAGTGTTCCCAGGTATTCATTAGTTTCCGAGCGCACGGCGTAGTAGGAAATAAAGATAAAGCTTCCGCGCATATTGATCCAGAACTCAGCCTTCTCCTGTCGCCCGTGGCGGAAGTCATCCAGGATTTTCTCAACTGCGGAGAGGCTCGATGGCGGATGGCAGAACTGGACCTTGCGCCCAAGTATAGCCTTATTTCTCTGAAAAATTCTTTCCTTGCCATGAGAAAAGAATCTTACATAATCATCTTTGTCTACAAATGTCACATCAAAAGGGAAAGTATTAAGCATTGCGGTAAGTTCCTTTACTGAAAAGGCTCCTGTTGGAAGGTTGACTTTTCCATTTACCTGGCTTAAATCCGAAATCCGGCTTTCCATTCCCGCAGGTTTCCACTCTTCCGTGGGTACAAAGAGGCAGTAGCCTATTTCTTCGCTCTGGCGCATGACTTCAAACCAGTCCTCTTCTTTAAGGGTATCCATTGCCATGGGAAGAAGGATCTGTTCTTCCTTGTAGATCATCTCCTCAAGGGCGTTAGCTGCAGGCGAAAGTGAAATTTCAATTACGGCTTTGCCGTCGCCTGAGGTGATATTGTGGGACTCAGGAAGTATTGTAAGAGCGTTTTTAAGGAAGGCGCGTACTTCATCATCTTTTCCCCACATGACTGTTGAGGGGCCTGTAATCTGGTATTTCTCGAGGAACGGGAATAGAAGGTTTTCTTTTCTTAAGTAGTGCTTGTCCACATCCATAAGGTTATTAAAGTGGGTGTGCAGCTTTAAGAACAGTTCGCCTGCCGGGGTTTCGTCATCCATCCCGTTAATTTCAGTAAAAATTTTCCTGATAAAAGATATTTCCCTTTTTAAGGCCTGGTTTTCCCTCTTAAAAGTATGCACAGGGTGGCCTGAGGGTTCTTTTCTTGAAGAACTGAGGTCTATAATTCCCTTCAGGGCATCTGAATGCAGGTCGCAAAGCTCCAGCATATTATCGCGGTCGACACCCTCGCTAAAGAGCTCCTGCTCAACAGCCACAACATCTTCATAAGGGACTTCCTTCAAGAGAGAGGAGATTTCCTGTTTAACTGATTCGGGAGTCTCACCGCTATTGATCTTAAGTATCATCGACTTAAGAAGACTCAGCCTTTCCTGCCTGTTATTGATAATTTCGCTCATTTGTGTTTGCCCCTGTTATTAAATTTTTATTTCAGAATTTTTTATCCGATTTATGCTTAAAAAAATAGTCAGACGTCCAAGGTCCGACGTCCGACGTCAAATTTTTATATTGTTTCTGTTGAAGTCCCGATGCTTCTTATTTTGTCGAGAGTGCGCTCCTTGAATTTATCGAGGGTTTCCTCGCTAAGCATCTTATAAGCTTCAGTTCTGAGTTTTCCCCATTTTTCATGTACCGGGCACGGATGCTCAGGGTTGCAGTTTGGGAATCCGAGGACGCAGCTGTTAAAAATGCCTAGGCCGTCAATAGCTTCAACAATTTCAATGAGCCTGATCTGCGACGGGTCCTTTGCAAGAGCAAAGCCCCCTGTTTTCCCCTTTTTGGATTCAATTATTCCGTGTTCTCTCAGGCTCTGGAGTATCTTGGATACAAATTCCTTCGGGATATTGAGTTCTTTGGCAATTACGTCAACCCTTACAACATCCTCCTGCATATT
>JBLMYS010000105.1:0-3385 GCA_050258415.1 Acidobacteriota bacterium
AACCCCGTTGATATGGTCTTTAACTACAGCGACGTCTATACCGAGGAGCCGCCTGAGGCCTACGAGACACTCCTGCTCGATATAATGCTCGGCGATCAGACGCTATTCATGAGGGAGGACCAGGTGGATGCAGCCTGGAGCCTTATAATGCCGATATTAAATGTCTGGGGATCAACTCCCCCGCTGGACTTCCCGAACTACCCTGCCGGCACCTGGGGGCCTGAGGACGCGGAAGCTCTCATTGCACGTGACGGCAACCACTGGATGTATCTGCCGATTAAACGGAATGAAAAAAAGAAAAACCACGATAAAAAGAAAGATAAAGATTAAACATTTTCTTTTTTCTTCAGCTTATTCCACAGGTAATAAACCGGAATGCCCAGTAATACTATAAACATTCCGGGCCAGGTGTAGGAAGGCTTATAAATCAGCAGGTCAATGCATATTGCAGCTGCTATTACCATGTAAACTATAGGAACAACCGGATAGCCGAAAGCCCTGTAGGGCCGCTCGGCCTCAGAACGCTTTTTCCTCAATATAAATATTCCATATATGGTAAGAATGTAGAATATTAAAACGGCAAAGATTACATAATCCAGCAGGTTACTGTAAGTGCCCGAAAGACACAAGAGGCTTGCCCATACCGCCTGGAATATAAGGGCCTCCCGGGGTATGGAATTCTTATTCAGCTTTCCCGCCCCCTTAAAAAACAGGTTATCCTGCGCCATGGCATAATAAACCCTGGCCCCTGCAAGTATCAGCCCGTTGTTGCAACCGAAAGTCGAAACCATTACCAGTGCCGCCATTATAACTGTCGCCAATTCACCCCATACGACAGAAATTGCAGCAGTGGCAACCCGGTCATCTAAGGCAAACTGAATCCCCCTTTGTATCGCACCAGCCCCGTTTGGGTTTCCCTCGAGCGGGAGCACCATGAGGTAAGCCATGTTTGCAATAAGGTAAAGTATAATTACAGTACCTGTACCTATTACGAGGCTAAGAGGAATATTCCTTCTGGGATTTTTTACCTCGCCTGCCGTAAAAGTAATGTTATTCCACGCGTCGCTTGAAAAAAGAGATCCTACCATTGCGACACCTATTGCTGCAAGAAGCTTTATTCCTGAGAGTGCTTCTTTTTCAAACCCGCTTCCTGAGGAACGCAGCCACGATGCGTTCCAATAGTGCTGCATATTTTGTGATATGGCTTCCCTGTTGCTTCCAAACAGTACGGCAACTATAATAAGTCCCAGCAAAGCGGCAGTTTTTGAAATCGTAAATATATCCTGCACTGTCTTGCTCAGTTTTAAGCCCTGTATATTTGTAAAAGTCAGAAGTGCAATTGAAAAAATTGCAAAGACCTGTGCGGCGGAAATTTTGAAGCCGGAGATGTTTAAGAGTATGTTCTGTTCACCTAAAGAAGGAATAATTACGGCAGTAAACTTTGCAAATGCTACTGCTACGGCTGCAATGGTTCCAGTCTGGATTACAAGAAAAAGTGTCCACCCGTACAAAAATCCCGTCAGAGGGTTATATGCCTGGCGCAGATATACATACTGCCCGCCGGCGTGAGGCATCATGCCTGCAAGCTCGCCGTAGCTTAATGCAGCCGCTACCGTTATTAGTCCGGTTAAAAACCATACCAGCAGGAGATAGCCCGGAGACCCGAGGGTCCTTGAAATATCGGCACTGACTATAAAGATTCCGGAACCGATCATGGAACCCATTACAATCATTGTGGAATCGAAGAGCCCCAGCTCGCGCCTGAACCCCTCTGTGCCGGGAGGTGAATTCCGGATACTATTCATAATCCTCTCTCTCTCTGCTGATAAAGGACTTTTTACATTTTCAGCGGTATTTTACATAGACAAACTGGTCGATAATTTCCCCGTTTTTAATCACGCTTTTTTTCTGTCTTACTTCCAGTTCATAGCCTGCCTTTTCGAGCACCCTGATGGAGCCCTTGTTCCATTCAAACACATCGGCAAAAATTCTCCTCAGGTCAAAATTCTTAAATGCATATTCCGTAACGGCCTTAAGCGCGGCTACGGCAATTCCCTTACCCCAGTACTCCTCGGCAAGCCAGTATCCTATTTCAGCCTGTATCCTCTGCACGTCTTCTTTTATTATGAACCCAATTGCACCCACAGCCTTTTCATCCACCTCAATGGCAAACTGAGTGACAGGCTTTTTATTTACCACCATATTAAGCCAGACCTCGGCGTCATCAAAAGTATATGGATTAGGGAAGGCATCCCTCAGATTGATCCAGATGTTCCAGTTATTCGCATAGCGGGCAAGAGATTCCTTATCCGAGAACTTCCACGGCCTTACTTTGCATATCCCAAGATCTAATTCCATAATTATACCGAAAAAATATTTCTCATTAATAGCTCACGACTGAATTGCTCACGACTGAATTGCCACGACCTTCAGGTCGTGGTTTAATGATTCCAAAAAATATTCGGGCTTTAGCCCCAGATTCTCCCCGGATGATCTGGGGCTAAAGCCCGAGAGAGGGAGATCCTGCAATCCACGAGCTAAAGCTCGTGGCTACTCATCATAAAATAAGACATTATCCGGTGAAACAAAACCGTACTTGAAATATTGAGAGAAAAAAATAAATTAAAAATAGATAAACCCTTCCGGGCTAAGAGTAAATTAAAACTGGAGCAAAAATGAAAGCCATGGTAATTACGGGCTTCGGAGGCCCTGAAGTTTTTGAAGAACGTGAACTTCCAAAACCCGAACCGGGAATCGGTGAACTGCTTGTAAAAGTGCACGCCTCGTCAATTAATCCTGTAGATTATAAAATCAGAATGAACGGATCCTGGGCCGTAACTCCCCCGGCCATAATAGGCTATGACGCTTCCGGAGTCGTTGAAAAATGTGGCGTCGGAGTTAAGGATTTCAAGCCGGGCGACGAGGTATTCTATACACCGCTCATTGAACAGGGGCATGGCACTTATGCCGAATATGCGGTCGTGCACGAAGATATTGTGGCCCTCAAGCCAAAGAATATGTCTTTCATTGAAGCTGCCGGAATGCCTCTTGCCGGATGCACCGCGCTCGATGCAATTGTAAACCTTGCAAAAGTCAAACCCGGGGAAAACGTCCTTATTCATGCAGGCGCCGGCGGTGTGGGATCCTTTGCCATTCAGCTTGCAAAGATTTCAGGTGCCATTGTCGCAACAACCTGCAGCCCGAAGAACGCGGACCTTGTCAAATCCCTTGGAGCAGATATTGCAATTGACTACAGAAAAGAGGATTTTACGAAGGCTTTCTTCAGGGAAACCGGTGGCGAACTTGCAGACGTCGTTTTCGACACCGTAGGCGGCGATACGACCTCCAGAAGCATGGAAATTACAAAGAAATACGGCAGGATTGT